>NZ_CAAAJH010000019.1:0-51568 GCF_900640215.1 Legionella genomosp. 1 | reverse complement strand
TTTTCCGGTCGGTTTTGCTTCGTAAACAAATTTGATCATGAATTCGTATGCACTTCAATTCTTTTCTCGTCCTTATTGAGCAAACCTTAAAAACATAACTGCTCAATTAAATGACAGGATTCCTCAGCGCGTAGGCGGGAATCTATTTCTCAAGATAATTCCTAACTTTGTTTGCAAGATGGATTTCCGCCTACGCGGAAACGACACTATTTAAAGTCATTTTGACCTGAAGCTACGTATTTTTGAATGAAATAATGAGGGGGATTCCTCAGGACTTGTCCGAGGGATCCTGTCATCACAGCAATTATCTATTCTTTCCTAGTCGATAATTTTCTTTTTCTTCATGTAGTTCATCCATTAATCGTTGCGGCTGATTACTTAATTTATTGTAGATATTCACAGTTTCTTTTATGTGAAAGAGCTTGGCTTTACTAACTGTCCATTTCACTTCTGTACTAGCATTTTCCTTGCTAATTCCCTTCGTAAGTATTTGCCTTTTACTCAGTTTCTGTGGTTTCCCAGACTCAAGATCCACTTCGGTTGACGAACCATCTTCAGCTTTAATTAAGGGCTTATTTTTTAACAGGCAGCGCGTTACATGATAATAATCATGTATTTCCTTCATAGTGAAGGTTCCTTCCTGTTTATTAGCGTAAATATCCATTTCTTTATTTCTGGGAAGCGCAGGATCATGGCAGGCGGCTGGCTCCGGCTTTTTCAAACCAAATAGCAGCATAAAGTTAGTGACGGCTTTATAAGCGATACTGATAACTAATGGGATACTTAAAACACTTAGGATAATAACCGGTTTTATTAAAGGAATTACTGCGGGTAAAAATGGGGGAAAGAAAACAGCCGCTGCAAGCAGACCAACCACCGAAGCCCCGATTGCAAAATACGCTGCGGTTTTAAGAAAAGGATGCTGTCCAAACCAATCCAGTGCTCGCGATAAGAGTGTCGTACTTTTACCTGAGACCTGATCACCTATAAAACGTAAAACCGCATCGATAAAATAGCTGGTTATTGCCGCTGAAATCACTGCATTAATCAGCAATAGAGTGGACGCTCCGAGCAAAGTAATTGTGAGGCTTACACCCAGTGGAGGAAACATATAAAATATGGCCACCAGAGGAATAAAAAATAACAGCTGTAATTTATGCTCCCATAGAAAACGAACCGTTGGGAGTACCAGATATCTGAATGGCTGCATGACAAAATAGGAAAACAAACTGCGAGCCAAAATATATAACCAGAAGTTTCTTCGCTTGCGCTCACGATTATCTTCTTCAGTATCGATCCTATGAAATTCAGTTCCGGGTAAACCAGCATAATTCAAGGCATGAGCCGCAACCGAATTCGGGCCTTCCAGTTCCTTTGGCGGGTCAACCTCCAGAATGATCCATTCATTTTTCCATTCCCCAAATTTGGATACCGGATCGTTTTTTTGCTTTTGAACACGTACCTCAGGGGCTTTCCCTTCGGCGACCAGAGTATCCCAATTATCATAACGGCTTTTTCTAAGTCCTTTATAAAGGCCAGGCGGATTTAAAGCATCCACACTAGAAATTAAATCGCCTCGGTGGCATGCGAATATCAGTGAAAGTGCTCCCCCCAAACTCGTTCCGCAAACATGTACTTTCTTATCTTGCTTTTCTGCCCAGCGAATTACATTTTTATTTCCTGAGCGGTATAACTCCTTCCCTGCGGTTTCAACGTCTTCCAGGTCGGTTTTGACTTGCTGCCAGAATCCTTGTCCTGCAGGATAAGTAGTACCCATAAATACTAAGTGGGGTTCTGCATCTTTATTATTAACCGGGGTAAGCCCATAAGCAAAAACACGGTCATTGTCGCTTAGAAATAATTTTTTTAGGCCGGAGGTCGGTGTTAATTCAATTTGTGTGACTTTATATTCCACCTTGATCCATTGGCCATTCACAAACTGAGGAATATGGAAACTTTCGTAAGGAGTAATATCACCATAGGGAAGCAGGCATAAACAATTACTGATATATAACTGAGCCTGTCTTATTTGCTCTTTCGATAATTCTTTTTGACTCTTAAGCTGCTCAAACACATAATCGAAACCCTCCTGAAAACCTCGACGCATGGCCCTGGTCAGCTGATGATCCCGTTCTACAAAAACGGCATTAAAAGCACGCCATGATAACAGTTTCTTCCAATCCTTTTGCCAGCCCATCATAAGAATACGAAGCACATTTCGAGCTTGCGCCAGAACATATTGTTCTTCGTTAGAAGGATCTACGTTTTCTAATTCACGAGAAGGGAAAAAATCAAGTGTTAAACCACCAGCGTAACAATTATCAAGAGACATCTAAACATCCTCTTATCTGCAGATTCACGATCATACTACAATATGGCGCAAATTTGAACACTTTAGCTATAAAAATCATTCTCTCATTGCCCTGAAAGCTTGATCTTGAGAATCAGACAGGCGATCATTCTTTTTTTGTTTGTATAAGGAATTCGGTGTGGATCACGAAATGATGGAATATGATGTAGTCATTGTAGGGGCAGGACCTGCTGGTTTATCAGCAGCCATTAAAATTAAGCAGCTTGCCGCACAGGCGGGCAAAGAAATCAGTGTCTGTATCCTGGAAAAAGGCGCGCAAGTGGGGGCTCATATTCTATCAGGCGCAGTACTTGAACCACGAAGCCTCAAAGAGTTATTGCCTGATCTATGGCAAACGGCACCATTCAATACGCCAGTCACAGAGGATTTATTCTATTTTCTGACCGCTAAAAAGAGCTTTCGCCTGCCCACTCCTCCTCCTATGAAAAATGAAGGAAATTATATCATCAGCCTTGGGGAATTATGCCGCTTTCTGGCCACTCAGGCCGAAAATCTGGGCTGCGAAATTTACCCCGGCTTTCCAGCCTCTGAAATCCTTTATAATGATCAGGGTGAAGTTATTGGTGTGGCCACCGGTGATGTTGGTATAGATAAAGAGTCCAGGCAAACACCCAACTATCAGCCAGGCATGCATTTACTGGCTAAACAAACCCTTTTTGCAGAGGGCTGTCGTGGTCAGCTAAGCCAGAATTTAATGAACCGCTTCCAACTTCGTGAGGGTGTGCAGCCACAAACCTATGGGATTGGGATTAAAGAAATCTGGCAGGTAAAATCTTCTCATTATCAGCCTGGAAAGGTCATCCATACATTTGGCTGGCCTCTGGACACGAAAACCTACGGAGGCTCCTTTGTTTATCACCTGGCAAATAATCAGGTAGCCCTGGGCTTTGTGATCGGACTCGATTATAAAAATACCTGGCTAAGCCCTTTTAATGAAATGCAGCGTTTTAAAACACATCCATTGATTCGCCCGCTTCTTGAAGATGGAGAGCGTATCGCCTATGGCTCTCGTGCCATAAATGAAGGTGGATGGCAGGCATTGCCTAAATTAACATTCCCAGGAGGCGCACTGATTGGCGATGCTGCCGGTTTTCTCAATGTTCCCAAAATCAAGGGAATTCATACCGCAATGAAATCCGGTATGCTGGCAGCCGAAGCCTGTTTTAGCCTTCTTGCGAATGAAACTTCATCTCCCCAGGAAATAACCATTTACCCCGAAAAAGTGAAGCAATCCTGGCTAAGCGATGAGTTATATTCAGTGAGAAACATACGCCCCGCTTTTCGACATGGACTATGGATTGGTCTTGCAAATGCATTTGTGGAAACCTATATTACAGCCGGAAAATCTCCCTGGACATTCAAGCACCATGCAGATCACAGCGCCCTTCTGCCGGCTGATCAATGCAAAAAAATTGTGTATCCCAAACCAGACGGACTACTAACCTTCGATAGACTGTCGTCAGTTTATCTCACCAATACCTATCACGAAGAAAACCAGCCAGTCCATCTTAAGCTTCGAGATCCCGAGCTCGCCATATCCGTCAATTATAAAATATACGCCTCTCCTGAAACACGCTATTGCCCAGCCGGCGTCTATGAAATTGTTGAGGAAGAAAAAGGACCACGCTTACAAATTAACGCGCAAAACTGCATTCATTGCAAAACCTGCGACATAAAAGATCCCAAACAAAACATCGTCTGGGTAGCTCCAGAAGGCGGTGGCGGCCCAAATTACAGTGAAATGTAAATCTCATTGTCATTTATCAAATCAGAGAGTAGACTTGCTCTCTGTAACTCAGTCCCGGTGGCACAGTGGATAGCGCGGCCCCCTCCTAAGGGGCAGGTCGGAGGTTCGAATCCTCTCCGGGACGCCATATTTATCAATGGATTACAATTTTAAATTTGAATTTTTAGTTTGATTTTTCACTTCGGGTATAGCCACAGGTATAGCCAAATCAGTTGCTACTCATTCCGTTAAGCCAACAAAAAGTATTCACCAACTTCATTTGCTGCACAGTCTTACAGGGCACTTCCATTAAGTTTGGATTCACCACAACCACCGATAAGCATTGAGCGCGGGATATGGCTACATTCAACCGATTTTTACTATAGAGAAACTCAATATTGCGCGGTAAATCCTCTGCACTGGAAGTTACCATTGAAACAAGAACAATGGGGGCTTCTTGTCCTTGAAACTTATCCACCGTACCTACTTGTGCGCCTTCTGGCAAAATAGAACGTAAATAATTGACCTGCACGTTATAGGGAGTCACAACAAGAATGTCTTTGAAGGTTATTGTACGTAGCTCTTTACCATCTTCTTTGAACTGCTGTTTAAGTAGCTCCTGATAAAGATGCTTAATGATTACTCCTTCTTCAATACTTTTTTGAGAGCATCCTTCATGGTTAGCATCAATCACATGGATTCCTTCTTCAGGCAAGGCAATCTCATTAAAAAATAGCAAAGATCGATTAGAGGTTGATTCGTGCGCGTGAAGTCTACCTTCATAGAAAGCGTCTGAAATGAACTGGCAAACGCTTGGGCGCATTCTTCGCGTATTATCTAAAAATACACCTTGCTCAGGTGGAATAGTCGCATGATCACCTAGAAGAAAATCAAGAATCGAAAGACCTGCTTCGCCAGGATGAGTTCCTTGTATAGGCTGCCCAAGCTGCATTTGATCGCCGATTAATATAATATTCTTGGCAGCTATTCCCATAGCAACAACATTAGCGACGGCAACCTGACCTGCTTCATCAATAAACAAATAATCAAGTTGCTCTTTCAAATAGTCATTTGAAAAAAACCACGCTGTACCTGCAACTAGACTTTCATTCAAAGTGAGTGCTTCTGTTTTCTCGATGCTTTTTATACATCGTCCTTCATAGTAAGATTCCACACTTCCTTTGCTTGCCTTTTTTGCTCCTTCAAATTGAAATCCCTGCTCCTTGGCAACCCCTTCAATTTTATCTAACAAGTTATGAATGGCTTTGTGAGCATTAGCTGCAACACCTATCTTTTTGCCTCGCCGCATAAGCTCAACGATAATATGGCTGCTGGTATAAGTCTTTCCAGCTCCAGGTGGGCCTTGGATGAAAAGATAACTGTTATCCAAATTATTTATTATCTCCAGCGCCTCTTTTTGGAGATCAGTTGAAGTAATTAAAGATGAACCAATAACTTTGCCACGAATGCGAGGTAATGATTTATTCAATATATCTTTAATTGCCTGATAGCAATGAGTATTTCCTTCAATAATGTTATCTGCAACATTGTAAATGGCAGCTCTCATACTTGTAGCATCAATAGGCCGACCAGGGCCAATTGAAAATCGATCTGGCGGTGGTGCCTGTTTTTTGCCTCTCTTAAGCTTAACGACTCCCTCATCTTCATCAATGGCAAAGACTGTTCCAACAGAATCCAAGGTAGAGGTGTCAATTACCCCATCTCCTACTTTCACTTTGTATTCCTGGGCAGGAAAGTGATAGCTATAAACAAATGAACTTTTTTCTTCCTCAGGCTCTCCAAACCGAATCAATCCGCCAATACAATCCGTATCATCAATTAACTCATCTTCAAATTTATCCTGACGTTCAAACATAGCCCAATATTGTGGTTTAGCTTCACGGTTATGAAACTCTAATAAATCCAATATCCTCTGTCGCAAAAGAGCATTATCATTATCTTCATCCACTTTCAAAAGATCATGATATTTCTCATATTCAATTTCCCAATCTTTACGTGCTGATGGTGTTGTCGTCTCTTCTTGCTCTTGGCACTTAAACCATTCAACCCCTTCCGGTCTTAAAGTTATAAGCCAATCACGTAAGCGCGCAGTTGAGATGCAATCCACCTCATTGTAATCAGCTATTTCTTGAAGAAGCGCATCATCACCAGACTCACGCCATTGGTTGTAAACCACAATACTATCCATAGCAGTAGCAACGGCATTGTCTCTTTTTTCCATATAAAAAGTTTCAAGGTTTTTAATGGAGTAACCAGGCTCAGAGGTACGGATACTTTCGCGCACAACCTTGTATAAATCGACAAATTTTTTCTGACGCAACAAGTTATCTAACTGCTCAGTACAAACCCCATATTGGCAAGCCAAGCGCTTTAAAGCAGTGGTTTCATAATGATTGTAATGGTAAATGTGAGCATCTGGATATTGAGTGAGATGTTGTTCAAGAAATGCCATAAATCGCTCAAAAGCCAATCGCTCTTCTTGATGATTATGTGCCCAAAATGGAAGAAATGTTTCTTTTCCATCCTTGAGATAATATATTCCAAACAGGTATTCAAGCCCACCTTGATATAGAGGATCGCCTTCCATATCAAAAAATAGATCACCCTTTTCTGGAAGCGGTAAGCGCTCAAATCCTTTACCAACCATAGGCTTAAGAATTTCAAACTTGTTTTGATTCGTATTGCGCTTATAAGCTTGCAACATGGCCTGAGAACGAAGCCTTAAGAGTACATCTTGATTTAATTCTTCAATCTTACTATCGATTGGCAAAGCCGCTAAATCAGCTACGGTATGAATACTCGCTTTTAATAGCTTATCAATTTGAGACCGCTGGATATTAGCAATCAAATTTAAATGATCATCTTGTTGCCATTGCTCCGTGCAGCGATCACGCCAGTGGCATAAGAGACAATGTGCGCAAGGTTCTGGATAAGAGCTGGTGGGCGGATTATTTGAATAGACTTCAAATCGTTGCTTTGCCTTTTGGTAATAATGAAAAAAATCATCCACTTTAAATTCAATATGCGATCTATCGCCCAGAACCAAATGCATTAGTTTAGGGCGAATTCCTTGTGCTTTCTCCAGAAGGTCGCTGTAGACACATAACTGCATAATGTGTTTTGGCTCAGGCGATCTACTTAATTTTGTGTCCAGTACTTCATAGCTAAACGCGCCTAATTTGGAGGGAGTATCAGTCTTAATTAGAAAATCGGCATTACCATACCAAGGATAATCAGTAAGCCTTGCTTGATAAATAATCTCAGACCCAGATTGCAATGCTTCAGTAGTTAGGCGTGCGCGAACTTCTGAAGGCTGATCTTTAGGGATTTCAACGATGACTTTACCGTTATCTTTCAGCGATTGAAGGTAATTCTTTTCGTGCTCATACCCCTTGTCTTGTAGTAACTTATTTGAAGTACTATTTTCTGCTGGTTTAATCTCGCCACCCAGCCATTTTAAATCAAGGTATGTTGCATGATGGCAGCTTAAGAAAACAACCAAATCTGACGCTGAGAAGAGTGTATCTTCTTTAATTTTCTGCATTAAAATACCCCAATGCATCGCTTAAGACATTAGTGGCTATTTCGTCCCCAAAATAAACTATAATTTTTGATCCTTCGGTAACTAATCTCCGATTATCTTCAGTTACCAAATAATCCCCTGATTGAGTACAAAGAAAGTTACAATCTTCTTCGATCTTCGGCTCAATGTCACTAGAATGCAAAGGAGATGAAACTGTCACATGCTTATTCCGTGTAACCACATCATGCAGCAATAATAGTGACTTATTATTGCTCTTTTCGCATAGATATCTGGCTTTGGGTTTTTTGGCTTGAGCGTTAGCAGATTGGTTTAAATTATCCTTCCATTCCAATAAATGAAAGATGGAAAACGCGGCGTTAAGGGCATGATCCACGCTAGAGATTATGTCCATACCATTTTCAGACGTAATTAACCTGTCTATTTCTCTTTGAGCTTTTTTATGTAAACCCATATAAGAAAAGGCATCAGTCTTTAAATAACTATCCGTCATATAATCTTCTTTTAGCTCCATGCCATACTCAATGATTCAGCCTGCCTTAAAACCAACTCAACGGCCTCTTCCTGCTTATCAGGAGGGTATTTATACTTACGCAAAATACGTTTAACCATCAAACGCAATTTAGCTCTCACGCTCTCCCGTACCGACCAATCGACACTTACATTTCGGCGTAGATTCTCTGTGAGTTCATGCGCTATTTTCTTCAGTGTTTCATCGCCTAACTCTTTGACTGATGTTTCATTATTAGCCAGGGCATCGTAAAAAGCCAATTCATCCTCATTAAGACCTAACTCTTCTCCACGATTAACTGCTTCTTTGAATTTTTTGGCCATATCACATAGTTCTTCCATCACCTGAGCTGTTTCAATAGCACGGTTTTGATAACGTTTTATGGTATTAACCAATAAGTACGAGAATTTCTTCTCTTGTATTACATTAGTAGCAAAACGGGTTCTAATTTCCCCTTCAAGTAAACGCTCAAGCAACTCAACTGCCAAGTTTCTCTCGGGCAATTCGCGCACTTCTGCGAGAAACTCATCATCAAGAATACCTATATTCGGCTTGTCTAAACCCACAGCATCGAAGATGTCGACGACCTCATCAGACACCACTGCAGAGCTGATTATTTGCCTTATAGCTAGCTCCCGTTCTTCATTGGTGCGCTTTTTAGCCGAAATATCACGCTTCGTCAGGATTACTTTTACCGCTTGCATAAAGGCTACTTCTTCACGAACAGCTCGCGCTTCATCTAAAGTGCAACAGAGGCTAAAGGCTTTCGACATAGCCAGTGCTGTATCTGCAAAACGCTTTTTACCATCATCTACACCCAATATATGATTGGCAGCTTTTGCAAGGAGGCTATGGCCACTGGTTAGAAAACTACTGTAATCAAATCCATGTAGTATTGAACGCAGTACATCCAATTTTTCTTCTAATAAGGCATAGGCTTCATAGGCATCAACAGTTGGTCTGCCGTGGCCATTGCTTGCTGTATAATCTTTCAGGGCTTTTTTCAGATCATTAGCGATCCCAATATAATCAACCACCAAACCGCCTTGCTTGTCTCCAAAAACACGATTCACGCGTGCTATGGCTTGCATAAGGTTGTGGCCTTTCATTGGCTTATCAATGTATAAAGTATGTGCACAAGGAACATCAAAACCCGTTAGCCACATATCACGGACAATGACCAAGCGCAGATCATCATCTGGTTTCTTAAAGCGTTTCTCCAGATTTTTACGTACCAGCTTAGAGTAAATATGAGGACGTAATAAAGCTTTATCGCTAGGGGTACCAGTCATAACGACTTTTACTACCCCTTTAGCTGGATCGCCACTATGCCATTCTGGGCGTAGCGCAATAATCTCATTATAAAGGTGAACACAAATATCTCTGCTCATGCCCACAATCATGGCTTTGCCATTTTGCGCTTTATTCCGTTCTTCAAAGTGATCAATTAAATCAGCAGCTACTTGTTTAATCCGAGGTTCAGCACCGACTACTTTTTCTAAAGCAGCCCAACGTGATTTCAGTTTGGCTTGCTCGCTATCCTCTTCATCTTCTGCCAACTCATCAATATCGTCGTCAAGTCTTGGGATTTGATCTGAATTTAAAGATAACTTGGCAAGTCGCGATTCATAATAAATAGCAACTGTTGCCCCATCCTCTTTAGCTTGCTGCATGTCATAGATATGGATGTAATCACCAAACACCGCTCGAGTATCGCGATCTTCGCTTGAAACAGGGGTTCCGGTAAAAGCAACAAAGGTGGCATTGGGCAAAGCATCGCGTAAATGCTGGGCGTATCCCACATTATACTTCTCTTGACCAGATTTACCTTTAAGCTCTGCTGTAAAGCCATATTGAGTCCGATGTGCCTCATCAGCGATGACAACAATATTACGTCTATCCGATAAGACAGGAAAAACATCTTCATCTTCACCCAGCATGAATTTTTGAATAGTGGCAAACACAATTCCACCCGATGGGCGATTGCTTAATTTTGCTCTCAAATCTTGCCGTGATTCAGCTTGAACAGGCTGTTCACGCAGCAAGTCTTGACCAAGAGAAAATACGCCGAATAACTGACCATCTAAATCATTGCGATCAGTAATAACAACAATAGTAGGATTTTCCATCGCCACTTCGCGCATCACTCGTGCTGCGAAGCAAGTCATGGTAATACTTTTACCGCTTCCTTGAGTATGCCAAACAACGCCACCTTTTTTATTGCCATCTGGTCGCGAAGCAGTGATTACTTGTTGGATAGCAGCTCGTACCGCATGGAATTGATGGTATCCAGCAATTTTTTTGACAAGCTCACCATCATCTTCAAACAAGATGAAGAACCGTATGTAATCTAAAAAGTAAACTGGCGAAAGTATGCCTCGGGTCAACGTTTCAAGCTCGCCAAATTGGCCTAATGGATCAAGCGTCACTCCATCAATCGTGCGCCATGACATAAAGCGCTCCATATTGGCAGAAAGTGAGCCCATACGCGCTTCACTCCCGTCTGAAATGATTAAAATTTCGTTGTATTGAAAAATATCTGGAATTTGTTCTTTGTAAGTTTGGATTTGATTAAACGCCTTTCCTATGTCAGCGTTTAAATCAGCGGAATTTTTTAATTCAATTAATACCAATGGAAGTCCATTAATGAACAAAAGGATATCTGGACGTCGAGTGTTTTTTTCACCTTTGATAGAGAACTGATTAACTGCCAACCACTCGTTATTCGATGGTATTTCAAAATCAATTAAACGAACAAAATCACCCCGAGTTTCACCGTCTTTCTGATACTGTACGGGGACACCATTTACTAAATAATGATGTAAACGGCGGTTGGCTGATAGTAGAATGGGCGTGTTTAAATCACGCACTTGTTGTAAAGCATCTTCGCGAGCTGTTAAGGGAATTTCAGGATTGAGTTGGTTGATAACCCTTCGCAAGCGCTCTATTAGCAATATATCTTGATAGTTGCTGCGTTCTGGTGCCTCGCCATCACAGGCAATGATAGGGCCATAAACATGGTTATAGCCGATTTCAGATAACCAGGTTAGCATCTCTTGCTCGAGTTTGTCTTCGGTCATCACTTGTATTTACTCCCCAGATCTTTGCAATGCGTCCTAACTATATCGACCCATACATCGTAATAGTGCCATTGCTTATTTGCCACCATTGTTCCAAATCCTTTTGCTGGGTTCTTAGCATCAAATTTCTTCCACAAATCAGTATGATTATTAATTTTGAATTTCAAGTAACCTTCATTATTCATTAATGCTACAATTTGAGCCGGTAAGTACTTTGTTTTTTCGGTTTCTTTTATAGCTGCATATTCTTTATTAATGTTTTTAGCCAATGAGGAATCACTTTTGACAAACTCTATTAAGCGATCAGCCTGTCCCTTTCTATTAACGAGCTTGGGAACAAAAATAATCCTGTAGGCGTATTGTTGACTAGAAAATTCTTCCAATGAAAGCAGCTCATCAAAGTTAGCAATATAAGAAAGAATATGTTTTGGTAAGCTTCTTTGCTCTTTAAGCAAATCTATATGTTCTTGACCAATAGAGGAGAATTGAAGACTAAATGAAAGATGATGCTCAATTCCTAATTTATCTCCAAAGAATTGTTTCAGATACTTATTATAGTTAAGACAACAAGCTTGGAGCCTGGCACTAAGCAAGTCGTCTATGCGCGATGTCATACGATGCTCTATTTCATGGCGAAGACCGATCAGAAATTTAAGATTATTACAGGTGTCTTTATCTACAGGAGAGTATTTTTCATTAAGACAACATTCGAGTTCCCAATATTTATCAGCACCATGCTTTGTTTTTTCAAACTGTCGTCTTTTGCCTGACTCTTTATGATAGCGATATTCAATGCCTTTACCTCTATAATACGCATGCAAAAGATATGTCCAACCTATAATCATTAAAATGATATACGATTCAGATTTAAAACTAATATTAGGATTGTTGAATATCTGTACAGCAGCTAGTACGGCCTCTCTCGATTTTTTTACAAGCTCTGATTTAATTGAGCTAACTTTACGATCCCTAGTTTTGCTCATGCTTCATACACCTTCATTTCTTCTTTAGCTAAGGATACTTGGCCCGAAATTAACTGAGGCAATAATATATTACGCTGAGAGGCAAGAAACTTTGCCTGTCTAGAATTTGATGAGATTTTTTGCTGGATTGAAGACACAATAGATCCAAAAAGTTTTAAAACACGATAATCTGGAACTACTATTGAATAACGGCCAAGAACATTATTTTGTATTCGTTGTCGTCCGCTAGTACCCGACATGCTTTGAATTGCAAATTCTCGAAATGCACTATGACGAGCCAGTAAATATCCATGATATAGCGGAATAGGCTCCTTAGGTCGCAACACTACAAACTCAGTTGAACCCCAGCCAACCTGATTATCATCTAAAAAATCAACAAAAGCAGTTTTACCATTTTCTAAACAAGGTGTAATACGCGCGAGAAGAGTATCTCCATTAATAAACTTTGTACCAGACCCCATTTCACGCATGGTAATCTTGTCTGCATGATGCCCCCTTATCGGTACATTTGCCATATCTAAATAGGGCGCTAATTCACCTTTTTTTAATTTTCTAATTGGATTGATCTGATAAGCGTTATCTAAATTGGTTACATGCCAGCCCTTGGGTATCAATCCTAAACTCGACTCCTCAAAACCATCAGGAAAAAGTGCTGCTGTTTCTGCATCCATTCCTTCAGGCTCACGGCCTTCTGCTTTTGCGTGTACGGGGTCAAAATCGATAAACCATGATTTGAAAAGGGCTTGAGCAATGGATTCTAGGGTTACGTTAGTCTCACGAAGTAAAGCGATACGATCATCAAATGCTGTTAAAAAATCAGCAATTATTTTTTGTGTCGCAAAATCAGGAATAGGAAACGCAAGATTTCGTAAGACCTCTAAATTAATATTCTCTTGCACACTACCATAGGCTTTGCTTTTTACATTGGCACGAAATGCACGGAACATAAATTCAATAAAACGTACATCGGCTTTATCTGCATATGGTATAAATCCTACTACACTATCTGGAAAGCATGCAGGAAAGGTTAATAAAGCCGTGTCAGCAATATTAGCTGCAATAGTTATGCATAATGTACCTGCTGGCCATAATTTACTTTGCGCTAGACCAGCTTCAGAATAGGTCTGCTTATAACATGTGATACGGCCTCCAGAAGCAGTAATATCTCCTGTTTGAATGAAGGGATATTGTCCTCCATATAAATGGCTAGCGTCACGAGGTCGATGTTTTGACTTACCTCTGTCAAATGTACCTAGAGTTGATAACTTTGTTATTAACCATCTATGGTTCATAATTACACCCACCTAATTTTGCAACGCTACGTTGCATAAATTGTGCAAGCGCCTCCTGCACAATTAACATCTCCTTTATTTTCGGCCAATTTTTACTCATCTGTTGCATCCCCACCAAACTCAGCCTCAATCTCTTCCACAGTAGGCAAGCTAGATTTAAGCTCTTCAGGCAACGATTGAGTAATCTGATACTCAGATACTCCTATGGGCTTGTTAACATCGCTAAGGGCATATTCTACGACCAATTTATCATGACTTTTGCAGAGCAGAAGGCCAATCGTGGGTTCATCGCCTTCACGTCGCAATTGAGCATCTACAGCTTTAATATAAAAATTCAACTTACCCACATGCTCAGGTTCAAAGTCTACATTTTTTAATTCAACGACCAGATAACAATGAAGCCGAGTGTGATAGAATAGTAAGTCTATAAAGAATTCACGCTCACCAACCTGAAGAGGTACTTGTCGGCCAACGTAGGCAAAACCTGCGCCGAGTTCTAAAAGGAATTGGGTAATGTGTTCAATTAACCCTTGCTCTAAATCTCTTTCATCATAGCCTTTGGTTAGACGTAAGAAATCAAAGACATATGGATCTTTCAAGGTTTGATGCGCTAAATCAGACTGAGGAGATGGGAGGGCTTTAGTGAAGTTAGATAGTGCTTTACCTTCACGTTGCCAGAGATTACTTTCAATTTGATGCGTTAGAACACTTCGACTCCAGCCATATTCGATTGTGTTTCTAATGTAATAAAGCCCTTCCTCAACATTTTTGCATTTATTAATAATGACTTGATTATGCCCCCAAGGGATTTGCGTTAATTCGGCAACAGCTTGTTGCCAATTTGCAGAGTTTTCAATCCAGAACTGTACCCACTGGCGAATCAGTCTAAGATTTCGCTCTGAAAATCCTTTCATATCGGGAAATTCGCTCATTAAATCTTGGCTCAATTGCTTGAGAAGTCCTTCACCCCAAGCAGTGATCTTCTGCTTCTCAATAATGTCTGATCCGAGATCCCAATAGAACATTAATAACTGTTGATTAACCGTAACAGCCGCCTTAAGCTGGGCTTGCTTTAACTTGGATCTTAAATCCGTAATCCATTTTTTATATTCAACATTATGAGCTATATTCTTCTGTTCATTCATGATTTAGATCTCAAATCCAAGCTTGGCCAAATTGTTACGAATAACGACATCTAATTCGGCTCCCTTTGCCATTTGCTCACCTAATTTTTCCGTTAGATGCTGCATTTTTTCCATGAAGCTTTCATCATCATCCTCAATCACTTCAGCACCTACATAACGGCCAGGTGTTAATACATGACCATGCTCTGCAATTTCAGCTAAGGTGACACTACGACAAAAACCTGGAATATCAGCATAGTCTGCATTGGTTTCGCCATCTGCACGCCAAGCATGTACTACATCTGCAATTTTCTGTATGTCGGTATCCGTGAGCTCAAGCTGCGAGCGACTAATCATCGTTCCCAATTTACGAGCGTCGATAAACAATACCTCTCCTTTGCGGGTTGATTTTTGTTTGGCTAGAAACCACAAGCAGGCTGGAATTTGAGTGTTAAAAAACAATTGGCCTGGTAAAGCAATCATGCATTCCACTACATCTGCTTCTACCATTTTGCGGCGAATATCACCTTCACTATTTTGGCTTGAGCTCATGGAACCATTCGCTAATACGATACCTGCCCGACCATTAGGTTTCAGATGATAGAGCATATGTTGTAGCCAAGCATAGTTTGCATTACCTTGTGGGGGTGTGCCGTATACCCAGCGAGGATCGCTTTCGAGGCTACCATGCCACCAGTCAGAAATATTAAAGGGTGGATTAGCTAAGACAAAGTCAGCACGTAAATCAGGATGTTGGTTTTTAGTAAAGGAATCGCCAGGCTCTTTGCCAAAGTTAAAATCGATACCACGAATAGCAAGATTCATTGCTGCCAAACGCCAGGTAGTTGGGTTTGATTCTTGCCCATAAATAGAGACATCACCGATTTTGCCTCCATGAGATTCAATGAACTTTTCAGACTGCACGAACATACCACCCGAACCACAGCATGGGTCGTATACTTTGCCTTCGTGAGGGGCTAAAACAGCAACCAATGTTCGTACTATGCTTGCAGGGGTATAAAACTGTCCACCTTTTTTACCTTCAGCGCTAGCAAACTGGCCAAGGAAATATTCGTACACTTGCCCCAGTAAATCCTTTGCATTTTGGTTAGCAGCACCAAAGCCAATGGAGGAGATTACATCAACTAATTCACCTAACTTGCCATCGGGTAATTGCGCACGAGCATAGCGTTTATCCAGTATCCCTTTAAGCTTGGGATTATCTGCCTCTATCAGTGACAGCGCATCATCAATTAATTTGCCAATATCGGCCTGCTTGGCTCGCGCACGAATACTTTCCCAACGAGCGGCTGCTGGAACCCAAAAGGCATTCACTACTTTATAATAGTCACGGTCTTCTAATTCTTCAGCAAGCATTTCTGCATCAGCATCAGGAAGAAAATACTCATCGCTTGAGTCCATGAAGCGCTTGTTTAACTCTTGACGGCGCATTTGAAAGGCATCGGAGATGTACTTTAAAAAAATTAACCCCAGCACTATATGCTTATATTCGGCTGCGTCCATATTTGCACGAAGTTTGTCAGCGGTAGACCATAGCTTTTTTTTGATATCTTCTAACATAAAAATCTCTATTCTGTTTCAGTAGATTGTTCTGCTGCATTTCCAGATATGACCCATGCGTCAATTTCACTGGATTTAAAGCGCCATTGTTTACCTACTCGATGTGCTGGGATTTTCCCCTTTTCAAGCCAGCGGTAGATGGTCACCGATGAAACATCCAGATATTCAGCAACGCCTTCTACTGAAATCCATTTATCTATTGTTGTCTCCAAGATAGAACACTCACCACTCAAGAAATAATAGTAATGATTATCAAAGATAAAGAATGAAAGTTCAAGTTACTTAAAATAGATTGTTGATGAATTTTGGAGCACTTATAATTTTGACTGGCAGAGATGTTGAGAAAGTTATATGCCACCGGATGACTCTACCCAGCCAAAAAACCCGGCTACCCCCACCCACCATCTTTCAAATTTCGAAACTGAATCTCAATCAATGATTGAAAACCTGCAGAACATGTTCAATTTAATAGAAGATGATCAATATTATTTTTGAGCATCTTCGGAGTTTTTGATCACCTTCAACCTATATCTTCATCTTCAGTGACAGTGTTTGGTAATGTCCAGAGCCATTGCTGATCTTCACTACCAAAATATCCACCTGCTTTGACTGACTGAATCCCCAAATTAGATTTGGCACGCCTCATCGTTGAATGCGAATGGCCAGCATGTAGATATTGCGCTTCGATATCCGCCTGTGGTAATGGCCCATTCATTAGCAATTCTGATAAAAACTGAATTGCTTTTTCCAATGCCCCCTGACACTTACCTTCATTTGTCTTTTCAGCAGATGCAAGCCAATCTCGTGCTGAGCCTTCGACAAACTGTTTCCATTTGATAAATGATCCGCATACCCCTGGATGGTTTGCTAGCTCATTTTGCTGTAATTGGTATACAAATCCACCTTCATCTGGGCCAATGTTGGACTTAGCACGCATTAATAACCAAGTCATTTCATCTTCGTCATCCTCTTTGGGTAACTTAGCAACTACAAGAACTACACGTGCTAACGCACCGAAAGCCAAACTCCCAGTTAATCGTTCAACCGGGTTGCGCCCATGGGTTGCTTTGGAAAAATGTGTAATCCCCACCAAGGCACAACCTAATCTTCCAGCCAAATCCACTAAAGGTTGTAAGCTTCGTCTGACTTCTGCATTTTTATGGCTGTCACCTGTAACAACAGAGACAATAGGGTCAACTATTAACAACCGGACATTGCCAATTTCTTCAAGCTTCTTTAATAGTGGTTCCATATCAATAGCAGGATCAAAAGATCTATTCTTTTTGCCCTCCTGGACACCAGCAATAAAAAATATACTATCCATATTTGCACCTGCTTGAAGCAGGCGTGGGATTAACGTATCTTTGGGGTCATCTTCACCGCTCCATATCACCACATTGCCACAACGTGCAGGTGAGCCATCAGGCCAACATCTGCCAGAAGATATTACTGCTGCAAAATCTAAAGCTATGGTCGTTTTGCCAGTACCTGGCGCACCTCCAAGCACATGCAACTTACCAGCAGCGAGCCAATCTCTCCAAAGCCAAGTGACAGGTTCAGGATTAATAGTTGAGGCTCTGATTAACTCAACGTTTATTCCTTTTCTTTTAGAAACTGTACTCTCATTAATCATTTCCATTGACAATTTCCTTGCTCAATTAGCCTTCTTATATCTTCCACGCGCCACATAGTCAGACGAGTACCAAATCTTACGGGTTGTGGAAATCGACCGTCCTTCACTCCTTTCCACCAGGTTGATTTACTAACATCAATTAATTGGAGAATGTGTTTAAGACGAATACAGCCTTTTTCGGGAAGTTGATACATGTTATCGCTACCTATGTTTGTTTAAGACTCATGTAGTCTCACAAGGTATAAAAAGCTAAAACAGGTGAAACAGTTATAGGGGTTTGGATAAAAACCGGGGATATAGTTTATGAATTTACTTATAAATACTGGGCGAAAACCATATTAGGGTTCTCTAGTCTATTTTAGGTCTCCCACCACCTTTGCGGCAATCAGGATTGATGATCGCTATAATTCTTGAAACTGCACTTTTAGATAACTCAGGGTAGTTTAATTTCAAGTAATTCTGCGCCTGCTTTTTAAAGTCCTTTTCATTCACCTTCTGGTTGATAAGTGCTCGTTGCGTTATGTTGGCAATATCTAATTCAGATGCATAATGTCCATCACCTGGTATTAATACCTCTTTATCCAAGGAATGGGACTCTTTTAAATAGCAGCTATTCATCCATAAATCACTAAAATTGCACAACTGACTATGCGCTGCATTACCCACTTTGCCATTAAAAATGGTCATCTGGAATTCTTCTAAATAAATTCGCGTCTTCGCAGGATGCACACTCTGGATCTGCTGCAATTGCCCCAGAGTTAGCAATTGAAATTGGCTGCTTTTAGAGTTCATAATAAAAAATGGAATATTACCCTTGATCCCATCACTCAATAGTTGGCGACTGCTTTCTTCATCGACCTTCAATAACTGAGTTAAATTTTGATTGCCTATCACCGGATTTTTCATACTGCTCCCTACCTCGAAACTATTTTAGAAAATAAAACCAAGTTGCTGGGTTCATTAGCGACCATGCGTTCAACTAATTCACCCCATTTAAGCCAAGTCTCCTTTTGTTCATCAGAATGTTACGACAAACCCCTTAATGTAGAGCTGGTGTTTGATATTCTAAGTTTAGAATCGCTTAAACCCCTTCATCAAGCGGCCTATCTCTATTTGATAGGAAATGTACCTGTTGAAAAGTTAGAGTCATTCATCGATAAAATTGATCTCAATTACTATGACAGCCAATTAAAAAGCGCTACTGAGATTGCTACGACAATAGCAATTCTTAATGACAGGCAAGATACTTTGGAATGGTTGGCAACTAAAAAATTAATACATCCTAATGCCAAATTGATAGCGGCATCCCTTGGACGAAGCGACATATTGAAACTATGATTAAAGCCCCTGCTGAGGGAGGCTTAGGATTGGCAGATCCCCATCCAAACGGTTTTCGCCCACTGGACGCTTTAGAGGCGGTTTCACTCGTTGTTGCATCCGGAAATGTGGCGGCTTTACACGAGCTAATTAATCCTAAGGAAGAAGGTGGACTTAATCTTCCAATGCATATTGGTATTTTTAAAGCAGAGGACCATCTGTTTACAGCGGCTAAGCATGGGCGAATTGCGATGCTTAGAGAGTTAGTGCGACCTGATTCTGAGGGCGGTAAGTTTGGACTCTCGATTAATACCAAAGATCATAATGGTGGTGACTTGGTATTAAGTGCGGTCATGGGTGATCAAGTGGAAATGTTACGTGAGCTAATAAAGCCTGTCGCAGAGGGTGGCTTTGGCCTTTCACTAAATACAAGAGATATTGTCGGCTTTACCCCTGTATCCTTAGCGGTTAGGCTTGGAAAAATTCGCATATTAAATGAGCTTATAAAACCCGTTTCTCAAGGCGGTTTTGGACAGTCATTTAACGTTGAAAAAGCATTATTGAATAATTCTGACGATTTAGAAGTGCTTAAGTTCATATTCCGCTATCAACTGCGCCAATTAGGAAGCGGAAATTTCTGGAATGCTTTAAGTTGGCTTAAAGAGTATAGACAACTGATCAATCAGCACAAAGAATTGAAGGAGATGTGTCTGGCATTTATGAAATCTGTATTGTGCCATCTATACGCAAGAGAGAATGTGAATTACACTGAAGTTAATTTAATCAAGGAAGAAATTAATAAATATACAGGCAATCCTGATGAAGCTGATTTTGTCATTGCCAGGTTCCTTGCGGAACAAGGGGATTTTATTCGTTCATTTTTACAATATGAAAGTATTGTGAAGCGCAATAACTCACCCAGTAAGTATGAAGCGGAATTTGAAATGGCCGATTTAATTTACAGAGGTGAAATAATATTATTTGAGAATCATAGTATCAATTTTGCAGCCTCTGGAGCCAGACAGCAGCCCACTACACTTGATCAGGCCAAAGAACTAGAGCAATTAAGAGAAAAAGAAAGCAAAAATCTGCCAGTTATGAACCAGAGAGCAAGGCATGTGTATGAGTTATTACTAGGAAATCCATTACCACAAGCTGCTTTTTTACGCGCTCGATGTGAAGAAATTTTCCAGGGCAATCTATCGCCAACTCTTTCAGAAAATAATAGCAAAAAACGTAATCAGGATGTTTTACAACCTAATGAAAGAGAGCATCAAATAGGTTTCTTTAAAAAGCCGCGCAATGAGCCTAAAGAATCTCCCAGCACTAACAAGACATTGGAGATGTAAAAATTATCTTTGTCGTATGTCGGGCCATTTCGTCCGGCATATGATGATGCACTGAGACCCCTACACTTTAATCACTCCCAGCTCATATAATCTATTTGACGAAAATATTGATAAATTGGTATGATTTTCATCTTTAAATTATCGATAGCTATATGTCTAAACTTAAACCGCCTGGACTTGAACCATTTAAACTTATTGTAAAAACAACCAATATTTATTATGAGATGATGTTATTTGCTGAGCATCTTGAAGAGGCTAAAGAGTATTTGAGTCTGGTATTAAAAGACTTTTTAAACGCTGAAATCGATTCTGATCCTAATTATGAAAATGATGACGGCACAACGTTTAGTTTTGAACATGAGCTTAATTTAATTGAAGCTGGTAACTTTGTATGTCAAAGAAAAGCGATTTCTGCACAGGATTTAGCATCGATGAACTCAGAGAATACTATTAATATTTTTATAGTTGCGATTAGCACCCGTGCCATACTATGTAATGAAGATATTGAAAAAAATGATTTAGGAGGTCGTTCCCAAGTTAGTTTTACAATGTAACTGCCTCTATGGTAGAAAACCAATCTGTATGGAAAAATCGATAAACTAACTTTGACCTGACTGAGACTTCTAAAAACCGGCAACTGTCAGATCAAGTTTGAACTACTACAAAAGTGATTACTACAAAAGTGATTACTACAAAAGTGATTCATATTAACCAACTTCATTTGCTCCACGGTCTTACAGGGCACTTCCATTAAGTTTGGATTCACAACAACTACCGATAGACATTGAGCACGTGATATTGCTACATTTAACTGAATTTTACTATAAAGAAACTCAATATTGCGTGGTAAATCCTCAGCACTGGAGGTTACCCTTGAAACAGGAACAATAGGCGCCTCTTGCCCTTGAAATTTATCCACCGTTCCTACATGCGCCCCTTCTGGCAAAATAGAGCGTAAGTAATTGACCTGTACGTTATAGGGGGTCACAACAAGAATGTCTTTGAAAGTTATTGTACGTGGTTCTTTACCATCTTCTTTAAACTGCTGTTTTAGTAGCTCTTGATAAAGATTCTTAATGATTACGCCCTCTTCAATACTTTTTGGGAACACCTGTTCTTTTGTCGCACTAAGATAATAAAAGCGAGCCTCATTATTTTTAACTTGATTAATAATGAGTAGATTCTGTCCCCATGGAATTTCTGCGACAAGCTGTCGCAGATTTGGGTGATCTTTATATTCTATATAAAAGCGCCGCATATCCCATAAATTTCACAGATCTACAAAGCTATTCCAAACGCTCCCAGATATTTTTCTGCTCTTGTGCATAAACTGCTCTTTGATAAGTAGCGGTTAATTTGTTTTGGGGTCTTTCCCTATTCGAAAGCAAAATAACCAGCTTTTGGCACCATTAGGGCGAATCCGAAGAAATAACCCTTCGCCATCTGGTTTTTGATATTCTTTATCATTTGGATTGGTTTGATGCTCAATATATTTTGCTCTTAATTTAGCCATAAATTATTTTTCCTACAAAACAAATTGTGCAACGTTACGTTGCACAATTGATTTAAACCTTTCATGGCATCTAAATTATAAAACAGAGTGTTATAATTCCTATTATCAAAGGCAGTTACCCGGAAATGCCGGATAACTGATTCTGTTTGTAATTTTCCGCTAGAATAGATGTTTTGCAGGTATTTACCAATTGTTCGTCTATCACCATCAAACAACTTTGCTCTACTATTCCGAATAGTCAGTTTATTTTCTGAAAGTCTCTCTTTCATAAGTTACCTCCAATCAACCGATCCATCAAAATCACTACTCAATTCAGCTTCTATTTCTTCGATACTCGGTAAACTTCCCTTTAAACTATCAGGCAATGATTGAGTCAATTGAGTTTCCCATTGGGCTATGCTAATTGGACGGCTTGTACTATTTAAAGCGTATTCAACCAAAACACGATTTTTTTCCCTGACTAAGAGCAAACCTAATGTTGGTTTATCATCTGGATGAGATAACAATTTATCAACTGCATGCATGTACATGCCCAGTTTGGTGTCATCTCCAGGCTTAAATGCACGTGCCTTTAACTCTACAACGACATAACAACGCAATTTAAGATGATAAAAGAGTAAATCTGCATAAAAATCTTGATCTCCTAACTCTAAATGGACTTGGCGACCAACAAACGCAAAACCTTGTCCAAGTTCTAATAAGAATTTTTGAACATGATCAATCAAGCCTTGTTCAAGCTCTCTTTCACGACGTGGCGCATCTGTCCCAAGAAAATCAAAAAGGTATGGGTCTTTAAAAACCTGTACGGCATAATCCGAGTCAGTTGGGAGTAATGTTGTAAGAAAGTTGTTTTGTGCTTTCCCTAAGTGTAGATGGGCTTTAACCTCTATTTGCATAGCAAGAATATTATATGACCAACCAAATTCATACGCCTTCATGGCGTACCAGAGCCGCTCTTCTTGCGTTTTAAGCTTTTCTAAAAGTGTAATATTATGACGCCACGACAATTGTGCAACGCTACGTTGCACAATTTCACGATCAGGCCAGGCCGAGGCAAAAGCACGCATATACTTAAGGTTACGAGGAGATAATCCTTTCATTTCAGGAAATTGTTCTCGTAAATCAAATGCTAGGCGATCGATAATTCTGCTACCCCATCCTTGTATGTCTTGCTTTTCTAAAATACGATGACCAATATCCCAGTACAGCAACATCATCGCAGCATTACTGGTTAAAACAATACGCAATCGCTCTGAATGAATACGCTGTTTTAAATTGGTAAGCCAGGGACTATAATCTTCGGGTAGCTCAATCTTTGGGGGAGCCACAGGAAACATTGCACTGCGATCAGTTCCTCCTCGTTGTTTACGTTCTTGAGTTGCTTTTTTTGTTGGTGCTTTTCGAATCCATTATATTGCACTCCAGGTTGGATTTAATAGAATTTGGTATAGCCAAATCTATAGACAGCAATGAATTCTAATGGACAAGATCGGACAATATGAAATTTAACATCTTGCACCCCATAAGGGGCAGGTCGGAGGTTCGAATCCTCTCCGGGATGACAATGGAATCAATGAGTTACGTTAACCACTCTAGACCAAAATAAGTTTATAGGGTGCATGCAGGGTGCAAATTGAATGTATGATGATAATTTTTTATCTAATACCCCTCCAGAAGATGTAATTCGAAAATCTTTAATAGTAAAGCTGTTTTTTTAAATAAGCTTCTGAAGCTCTTCGCTAAATATGTTTCGTATATTTAAATAGCCTCCCATATTTCATCTAATATGAAAAGGTACCTCAATAAAGGTGATAATGATGAAAAACATATTGTTGGACTGGCTAAAATCAAACCAAAATGAAAAAATAGATTTTAATGATGAACTCAATAGGTTAACCATCAAACCTTTAAATGACTTTATCATTATTAAATATTGGAAACCAAAACAGGGTAGAAATATGGATTTATGGCGAGTTATTTCTGAGATAAAAATAACTCCCGAGTTTTTAGAAGAGTGTACTAATTACGATAAGTTAGCGGATGATTTATACAAGAAACTATTAGAGGGTGGCTAGCATGAAGTAAGAATTCAAAAATCCAATTATGAATAATATCTATAGGCATAACCACTCTATTTTTATGTAGCAAAGCGAAGTTAAATTAAAGCCGCATATATTACGGCTTTCTTTGCTGATCTAACCATATATCTAAATCTTCTTTTAAATAGCGAATAGAACGACCTATTTTAATATATTTCGGACCGGGTGCGATGCGTTCTAAGTATACGGATAAAATTAGCAGATGGTCGACAAGGCGTTGTTCGCAATGGTTATTTACAAGAAAGAACGATTCAAACAGGTATTGAAGATGTGGCTGTCAAAGTACCCAAAGTGCGCGAGCGTAGTGGTTCGCGCATTCATTTTACTAGCAGGAACAATCAAGCGGATATGTAACTTACTATTTTACGCGTACACCATAATTGACAATAACTCAAAGTCTTAGTATACAGAGCTAGAAAAAGTAGTTTGTGTAAATATAGGTGGAATGTAATGAAAGGAAAAGCAGAGCTGGGTGATATGCGGCAAATAGACTTTACACCGTTAAAAGAAACTTTAATACAAATCTTACAAGTCAATTTAAAATTGATGAAAGAAAAACAGGATCAAGAACGACAAGAAAGAAAAGATAAGTCAATTTTTTACTCTTGTATTTGTTTCTTTAGTGATGCTCCTCCTCCTCTGTTATCTTCTATAGAATTAGATAGAGCGCTGACTAGGATTCAATCATCCTACCTGAAATATTTTTACCAAGATCAAAAGTATGAAGCAGCATGGGTTTATTCTATTTGGGATAAGATTGCTAGCATCAATTCACTAAACATGACAACACTATCACTGCACCATCAAGCAAGGAGGATGAATTATATATACTCGCAACTTATAGACCTATACAATCAAATAAATACAAGAATAACAGCTATTTTAAATAAAGAATTTGCTTTGCAAAGCCATGATTTTAGCATTTTATTTAAGTATGTTACTACAAAACAGCAATATGAAGCTTTAAAAAAAAGCGACAGTCTTTTTCTTGAAGAGCATAACTTCAGTCTAAGGCCTGATTTGAAAGAATTAAAGAAACTTCATAATAAAGTAGATCTAGCTAGGAAATATTTTTCATGCAAAAAAACGTTTAAGCAATTAAAGGCGGAAAATCAACAGGTTTTATATGAGGATTATCTGAAATATAACGGTGTATATGGTAATGATTTAAAGCTTGCCATTTTAAAGAATTTAGCTCCAGAGAGTTATGAGAAAGTTTGTGCAGAAATTAACGAAGTTTTAAAAGAATTTAAAGAAAATTATTTGCCAGACGATAATGATTGTAGGGTAGAAACTGTTTACATTTTATAGAAGAAATCTCTTCTAGGGAATTTTTGGATCTGGTTTTAGAATTGGTTTTAATTCAAGGCCTAAAGCACGCGCTCGTTTTTGCATAATTTTAATAACGTGCTCTTTATAGGCTCTTGGGGAGTAATGAAACAAGCAACCGACTTGAGAAATATAATTATTAATAAACAATTGGTTATGATTTCTATGAATAATCGTGACAGGTATAAAAGACAGGAGCAATTCTCTATTAATTAAATATAAGTCATTAAAGCGAATGCAGAGCTATTTTAAGGCTTATGTAGCGGTCTAATATGCCACAATCGCATCAATATCGTTACGTGCTGGTTGATTTTAGCAACGGTATTTTTTATCTCGGCATTGAGCTTTGTAATATCAATGACTCCACTATTGTCTTTTGCTTTCACATAGCTGCTCACCGACAAGTTGTAGTGGTTGGCAGCTATGGTTCCAAAAGGTATGGATTGAGCGAAGTGTTCCACATTTGCTTTGGTATCGAATATCTGCATGATTTGTTCCATGTGTTCATGGGTAAGCGTATTAAATTTACTACACAAAGTGATAATTGAGAGGTCATCTGTGTCAAACAGGCTTATTGATTCGCAGCCTTATCCCATTAAGGCTGCACTGAGATCAATGCATTTTCTTACCATTGGGTACAAGGGGATTAATCGTAGCCAGGCATATGGCCCCTTCCGAATCTGAGAAGCCGACCAGCAAAAACTGTGAGGTAAATCCCGCGATATTTTTCTCTCCCAGGTTTACACAGCCTATCACTGTTTTCCCGGGTAAAGACTCCGGCGTATAGTGCACTGTAATTTGAGCGGAGGTTTGCAGTACGCCGATCTCCGGTCCAAAATCAACCCAGACTTTATAGGCCGGTTTCCTGGCCCTTGTAAATGGCTCAACTTTTACGATAGTGCCTGATCGTAAATCAACTTTTTCAAATTCATCATAGGATATTGTCATTCTGTACTCCTTAGCTAGCTTTAACGCCTGCGAGAATGATAAACAATAATCTGCAAAAGAATAAGCCCCTCTCTTCTAACTGATGGAAAAGTAGAATAATTTGTTCTGTAGTGCTATAAAGGCCATTGTCATCGCCTCTTGTGGCAGAAACATTAATTGGTTAATTTGCAGGAGCATTTTTGTGGATAATTGCACCAGATTGCCCAATTTGAATAACTGGTAAGGAAAGTCAGATGTCTCAGCCTGTGTTTGTGAACCGAATATTGAATATGAAAAAGATTAAGTATATTGGTCTGGATATGGATCATACACTTATTCGATATAATACAGAGAACTTTGAGGCTCTCGTTTATCAAATCGTTGTCAGGAAACTGGTTGAGCAAAAAAAATATCCATCAGCTGTCTTGAATTTTAGCTTTAACTTTTCAGATGCAATTCGCGGCCTGATTATAGACAGTAAAAATGGAAATATTCTTAAGTTAAGCCGTTATGGTGCTATACGACAAAGCTATCACGGCACCCGTCTAATCAGCTTTGCCGAGCAGAAAGAAATCTATCGCAGCACCTATGTGGATTTAAAAGATAGCAATTACATGGCAATTGATACCTCATTCTCAATTGCGTTCTGCGTTTTGTATGGCCAATTAGTGGATTACAAGGATGAATCTCCGGATGATTTGCCCAGCTATTCAGAAATTGCCCGGGACGTTTTGTATTGTGTCGATACAGCCCACTCGGACGGCAGTATCAAAAACTATATCGCGCAGCACCTCGAGAGTTTCGTCCAAAAGGATCCTGAACTTGTGGCTGGATTGAAACGCTATGTCCACTATGGTAAGAAGATTTTTATACTGACGAATTCCGATTATTTTTATTCCAAACTTTTACTTGATTTTGCCATCAATCCTTTCCTCGGCCAAAACGAAACCTGGCAGGATTTTTTTGAGATAGTCATCACGCTTGCTAATAAACCCCGCTTTTTTTATGACAATCTTCGCTTTCTGACGGTTAACCCGCAGGATGGCACGATGACAAACACGAATGGTTTGATTAGTCATGGTGTTTATCAGGGGGGGAATGCCAGAAAATTTACCGACGATCTGCAGTTAAATGGCGATGAAATTCTCTATATTGGAGATCACATTTATGGCGATATCCTGCGTCTGAAAAAAGATTGCAACTGGCGTACTGCTCTGGTTGTTGAAGAGCTTGGCGAAGAAATTCAGGCACAGGTCAATTCTCTTCCGATTGAGGAGGAAATTATTGCCTCAATGAATTCAAAGAAAAAAATGGAGAAACAATATGTTGAACTTCACTCCAGAATTATCGAAGAGCATTTTGAGGAAGGAAAAGAACTCTTAAGCGAACTGCAACAAAAAATTGTGTCCATTGACACCGAGATCTCATCCTTGTTACAAAAACAGCAAACCTTTTATAACAAGCGCTGGGGCAGAACATTTCGAGCTGGCGCTGAAGAGAGTTATTTTGCCTATCAAGTAGATCGTTTCGCCTGTATATATATGGAAAAACTGACTGATTTATTCGCTCAATCCCCTATCACTTATTTTCGAGCTTATCGCCGTCTTCTTGCCCATGATATTGAAGTGCCAAACGAGGAAGTGGGTGTCTAGCCTGAGAAATTGTTGATTTTATAAACTATACTTTTCCTAGTGACGCTGAATAGTAACCAGGAAAAGTATAAGCATGCAAATTCACTCATTTCAGTATATAAAAAATAAAGGATGGAGTGTCGAAAGCTTCCCACAAATTGATTCAGAAAATACTTTGGTATTAGTGTTTTCCTCCCCTTTTTTTCTTAATTATCAGGTTCCTATAAGGCAGTTAGCAGATACTTATAAAAAATCTAAAATCATAGGATGCTCCACAGCCGGAGAAATATTCGGTTCTCACATTGTCGATGAAAGCCTGGCAGTTGCTGTTATAAAGTTTGATAAAACCGCACTTCGCTTATGCACAGCCAAGGTAGCTCAACCCGCAGAATCCTATAAGGCTGGTGAGTTAATTGCTAATGAGCTACAAAGCCTTTCTCTGCGGAGTATTTTTGTTTTATCTGATGGCTTAACCGTTAATGGTACAGCCCTGGTCAAAGGTTTAAATGCCAATCCCCAGAAGGGTTTAATTATTACTGGAGGGCTGGCGGCAGACGGCAGCCATTTCAGCCATACCTGGACATTATGTAATGGTGAAATCGTTGACAATTATGTAGTCGCTGTGGGTTTTTATGGTAATCATATTCATGTAGGCCACGCCTCACAGGGAGGCTGGGATATTTTTGGGCCGGCCAGGCGCATCACGCGTTCTGAAGGAAATATTTTATACGAGCTGGATAATCAACCAGCCCTGCAGTTATATAAAGAATATCTCGGTGAACGGGCAGCTGAATTACCTGCCTCAGGGTTACTGTATCCCCTGGCTATAAAAGATGGAGGTACCAAAAATCCCGTTCAGCTAGTCAGAACAATTCTGGGGGTCGATGAAAAAACTCAATCCCTGATATTTGCAGGTGACATGCCGATGGGCTATCAGGCTCAATTAATGCGGGCTAATTTCGATCGCTTGATCACCAGTGCTTATGAGGCTGGCGAATTGGCAAAAAACAGGCTCTATGACAAAGAAGAGCCATTAAATTGTCCGGTTTTGGCAATTGCCGTAAGTTGCGTAGGAAGACGTTTATTGTTAGGAGAGCGAATCGAAGAGGAAACTGAATCTACTTTGGAAGCCCTGCCTCCCACGACCACGCAGATTGGATTTTATTCCTATGGCGAGCTTAGTCCTTTTAATCTGGGAAGCTGTGAATTACATAATCAAACCATGACCCTGACAACGTATTATGAAAGCAATTAATTGTAAATCGCTGTTACATGAGAGAGAAATGCGATGGAAGTTCATAAGCTCTTAGCCAGACAGTTAAACCGACTGCAATTGAAAATTGATGAGTTGCCGCCTGATTTGGATAAATGGCAAGAGTTGATTTCTCGTATTAATAAAACCTATCAGGAAGCAGATCAAGACAGATATCTGATAGAACGGTCAATGGATATTTCCTCTCGGGAAATGCAGATGCTCAACGAGAAACTCGAGCAGGCTCAGCATATCGCAAAAATGGGCTACTGGTTTTATGACAATAATAGCGGTAATGCCATCTGGTCGAAGGAACTTTATAGAATTATTGATCTGGACCCTTTGCATGGAGCTCCAGATTACAACGAGTTTTTCAAGCTGGTACACCCTGATCACCACGACTTGCTTCAAAAGCTGGTGAGCAATGCTATAAACATGCAAATTAATTATGACTGCGAAATTAAAATTAAAGACTCTACAGGTGAATACCGATGGTTTCACATTATTGCTCACTGTCTTGAAGAGCCTGGCCAACTAACCGGAATTATCAGAGATATTCACAAAGAAAAAGAAGCAGAAGAAAAAATTCAAGAATTGCATGAGCAGTTTATGCAATCCGCCAGACGAGCAGGCATGTCCGAAGTAGCGACATCAATTTTACATAATATCGGTAATATTTTAAACAGCTCCAATCTTTCTATAAATATTTTAAGAGATGAGTTTAAACAACCTTATTATCAGAAATTGGGGCAGGTCATTGAAATGATTAGGAATAACGAAAAAGATTTAGCCAACTACTTTGATGAAGATCCCAAGGGCAGATTGATCCCCCAGTACTTGTTAAAATTAAGCGAGATTATTATTGAAAACAATCAAAAATGCGAAGCAGAAATTGCTAATATCAGCAGGGATTTACATCATATTAAAGATATCGTTTCGATGCAGCAATGTTTCAGCGGCGTACCCGGAGTCCAGGAAACAATTTTTATTCCGGATATCATCGACACTGCCTTACAGTTGTCAATTAATTTAGCACGAGATACGTTCATTGAAATTAAAAAAGATCTTGAGCCCGTTTTTATCGTTTCAGATAAATCCAAGTTGCTTCAAATATTAGTTAATTTAATTCGCAATGCAAAAGATGCCGTTTTAAGCAATATTAACAACAATAAGGAAATTGAAGTAACCGCTCAAAAGCATAATGACAGCATCCATATTACTGTAAAAGATAATGGTACGGGAATTGACCCTGAGAATTTGAATAAAATATTTTCCTTTGGTTTTACTACCAAAACAGAGGGGCATGGTTTCGGCTTGCATAGCTCGGGATTGTCCACTCAGGAAATGGGAGGCTCATTGACGGCCTACAGTGAAGGGTTGGGTAAAGGGGCAGTATTCAGGTTAACACTACCCTCTCAGAAAAATAATCTTCAACCGAAACGGATTTTCAATGAATGACATCGAATTACGCATTATTATTATTGATGATAATCCCGCCATTCATCAGGATTTCATCAAAGTTCTGACCACAGAAAAAAGGTCTCCACTGTTTGATAAACTGGATATGGAATTATTTGGCGAAACCCAGCCTAAAGAAAATCTTAATTTACTTCCAGAGTTTCAAATTGATACAGCATCCCAGGGAATGGAAGGTGTTGAAAAAATAAAGACCGCCTATTACTCAGGAAAACCCTATGCACTCGCTTTTGTAGATATCCGCATGCCTCCAGGCTGGGATGGAATTGAAACAATTAAGCGCATGTGGGAAATTGACCGGGAAATTCAGGTCGTTATTTGTTCCGCCTATTCGGATTACTCCTGGGAAGAAACTGTCACTAATTTGGGGATGACAGATAATCTGCTTGTTCTTAAAAAACCATTCGACAAAGTAGCTGTGCGTCAACTGGCCTGTGCATTGACCAAGAAATGGATCTTGTCCAAAGAATCCAGAAGCCATACAGAATCCTTAAATCGCATTGTTAAAGAAAAAACGGAGTCCTTGCAACAATCGCTTTCGCTATTGCGGGCAACGATTGAATCTTCCGCTGATGGCATTCTGGTCGTCAATCTGGATAAAAAAATTATAGATTACAATACTAAATTTATTGCTATGTGGGAAATACCAGAATCAATCATGGATTTGGGTAATCAGACATTAATGCTGGAATACATGGTTGAGCAACTGCAGGATGCGGGTGAATTATTAAGCCAGATTGACCATTTGGCTGAAAACATCAATGAAACTAGTCAAATTGTGGTTAAATTTAAAACAGGAAGGATTCTCGAATGCCGTTCTCAACCCCTCAGAATAAATTATGAAACAGTGGGTCGGGTATGGAGTTTTCGCGATATAACCGATCAGGCACTACTGGAACAGAAACTCGAATATCAGGCTACACACGATCCCCTAACCGGGCTGCCCAATCGGGTACTACTCCATGATCGCATTCAGCAGGCAATTGCATCCTCTGCCAGGCATGAGCGTTATTTCGCAATTATTTTTTTCGACCTTGATCGTTTCAAACTGGTGAATGATAGTTATAGTCATCAATTTGGCGACGAATTGTTATGCGCTGTAGCAAAACGGCTTTCTTCATTAGTGAGGGAAGAGGACACTTTGGCACGTTTGGGTGGTGATGAATTTGTCATGCTAATTCCTGAGTTGAATAAATCGGAAGCAAGCCTCAATGTCGCTCATAAGATTTTAATGCTCTTTACTCAGCCATTCATGATTCTGGGTAAGGAAATTAATACCAGTGCAAGTATCGGCATCAGTATTTATCCCACTGATGGCAAAACAGCAAATACTCTGCTAAAACACGCAGATTTGGCTATGTATATGGCCAAAGAGCAAGGCGGCAACCAGCTCAAATTTTATATCAATCAGTTAAATCATCAGAGTTTGAAGCGCCTGAAACAGGAAAATGAATTGCGCCGAGCGATAAACAATCAGGAATTTTTCCTGCTTTATCAGCCCCAGTTTGATATGAATGAAACACGCTTGTTGGCATTAGAGGCCCTGATACGATGGCAGCATCCTGAAAAAGGTGTTATTTTACCCCTGGATTTTATTCCAGTAGCCGAGGACTCCGGGCTTATCATCCCTATTGGTGAGTGGGTGATTCGTGAAGTCTGCCGACAAATAATTGAGTGGCGCGATCGTGGGCTCCCACTGGTTCGAGTGGCTGTGAATGTCGCCACACATCAGCTAAAACAGTGGAATTTTGCCGAAACAGTTCAATCTATTCTTAATGAATATCAAATCCCGCCAGAATATCTGGAAATTGAAATTACAGAAAATGTGATTATTACTCATGTTGAGGTCCAGCGCATGATACATGAACTGAATAAAATTGGAGTAAAAATCGTACTGGATGATTTTGGTACCGGTAACTCCAGCCTCAATTATCTGAAACAAATTCACATTGATCGCCTGAAAATCGATCAATCATTTGTACAGAATATTTCAAAATCCAGAAGCGACGAAGTCATTATCGAAGCGATCATCGCAATGGCAAGAAGCCTGAATTTTCGGGTTTTGGCCGAAGGAGTGGAAAGCGAAAACCAGATGAACTTTCTCAAAGATCAGGAATGTGATGAAATTCAGGGTTATCTGCTTAGCAGACCTTTAAACGCAGAGACAATGGAACAACTGTTAAGAAAAGCGAGCATTGCCACAAAAAAAGAGGATTAGGTTCCTCCATCTGTACCTTTTAGAACTCCAGTACATAATAAATGGCGCAGCAGAATTAGCGCGCCTCTCAAGCACTTTATTTAGGGCGCTTTCTTTTGGTAGATGAGGAGTTTGAAGAAGCACGACTGGGTGAAAATCCTGGCGCTACTGGGCCTGATCTACCACCAGAAACATTTTCTAATTCTTTATCCGATATCAGTTTATCTTTAAATCTATGACCTGATTTCTTGTTTCCCATTGTAATCTCTGATAGAAATATGTACATCTAGTATAGTTTATATTTTGGGGCTTAAAGTCCCTGCTAAACTGGTAGCATACAAACTTCTGTAAATGATTTAAAATCAATGTAGGATTCAATAATCTGCTACGATTTCTACAATAGTATTCATGAAAGACAATCGCACCGAATTTTCTAAAAATGTAATCAGACTCATTCGTTCGGTACCTGAAGGTAGTGTTGCCACTTATGGACTTATCGCCAGGCTCGCCGGTAGTCCGCAAGGAGCTCGAGGAGTGGGCTGGCTGCTTCATTCGTGCACTGATAAACACCATCTTCCCTGGCATAGAATTATCAAATCAAACGGACAACTTTCTTTTCCACAGTCCTCTCCCCTTTTCGAGACTCAGAAAAGCAAGCTAGAAGCAGAAGGTGTTATTGTCGAAAAGGGTAAAGTTGATTTAAAAATCTTTCTTTGGAATGATAAGTAATGAATTTAAAATCAAAATGAGCACCCCGTTGCTTGACTCCATCCTATGTAGCCTGGTTGGCGCCTTGCGACAACCGGGTTTTTTCAGTATAAGTTTCAAGAAACCCCGGTTGTCGCAAGGCGACAACCAGGCTACGCTAAATTCACATTGCTGTTGGGGCAAGGAAATAGATAGTTTTTGAACACTCCTAATATCTCCTCCTTATATTCTTACTTTTAACGTAACTCCCAGGTACGTCATCCTGCTCCCCAGGTACGTCATCCTGAGCGTAGCGAAGGATCTCAAACTGCTTAGAGCTGATCCAGATTCAGGAGATCCTTCACTGCGTTCAGGAGGACGTTCAGACGACCAGAGTTTACCCCAATATTAAAGTGATATTGATTAGAGGTAATTAAATACGGTTAGCCCCTGAATGCGGGCAAAGCTTTGCTGGGCAGCTTGCAGAAATATCAGCTGGAGATTTAAATTAACAGCAGTTTCATTTAAATCTGCATTCTCCAACCCGTCTAATGTGCTATGGCTGACTAGCAATAAATCGTCATTTAATTTTTCAACGATACTCAACTGATTGAGCCTGGTTCCTGTTAGAGACTGGAAAGCAAGCAAGTTATCCAGACTACTGTCTAACTGTTCTAAAATCTGGTTATTTTCAGTTTCAATAGCCGCCTTATTAGCCGGAGTGGTCACTGGCTGTTTTAAATTATTAATCATCCGCTCCACAGTAGAAAAAACAGATTCGTTTCTGGCGGGGGTAATTAAGAAATCATCTCCAGGGTTGGGCATTCCACTTACCTTAAACTGGATTCCATTAAAGCTTATCGACTCACCGTCTGAATATAAGGGCGCATCGTCGGGATTTCCGGTAGGCGGGATGACATTACCCACAGCCGCACCGCTTATCATATACACCAATTGATTAGAACTGTTCAAACTGAATTGCAGTGTATAATTATCAGGTACATAAGGCGTCGAGTTAACAATCCCTCCTGAACTCACGACCCCGGTTCCCGTATTAGGCGCACCAGTTGCATTGATTGCAAAATAGCCATTCCCATTACGAATACGCATAAACACATCCGAACCCGCGTCATTCAGTGCCACACCCATACTGTCTGTCACATTCTGAAAACGTTGGGTGTCATCGCCATTGTAAACATACTGGCCACTGCTGTCTTTGCTAAAAGATTGTGTTCCAGTTAAGCCGCCGCTGAACATATAGTAGCCATTACTGTCCTGACTGTTAGACAGATCAAGCAGTTGATTAAGCAATGTTTGGGCTTCACCGGCTATGGAAAGGCGATCAGCTTCTGAAAGTGCAGAATTGCCAGCTTGTACCTGCAGTTCTCTGATGCGCTGAACTACATTTACTGTATTTCCAAGAACCTGCTCCTCAAGACTGACAGCCGCCTGCGCGCCTTCTTTATTTTTCTGAAGTTGTTCGGTAGCAGCAATTCGCCGTTTCATTAAACTGATTTTGGCAGCGGCAATTGGATCATCGGAAGGCGACTGAACTTTTTTACCAGAAGACAGCTGGCCCTGATATTTGGAGACCTGTAGTTGCTGCTCAAGGATATTATCCAGGCCGCGTCTGTAAATCTGATTAGTTGATATACGCATGATCTACCTCATTGCCGCAAATAGGACATCCATCATTTCACTGGCTACAGTAAGTAATTTACTGGCCGCCTGGTAAGCCTGTTCAAATTGAATGAGATTGGCTGCTTCCTCATCCAGATTCACCGCACTCTTGCTGTCTCTGAAATCCAGGGCCTGCTTATGCAATATATCGGCAGCCTCACTGCGCAGTTTAGCCTGATTGGTTTTACTACCGACTTGCGCCAATAAATTAGCGTAGCGATCCGAGAGATTTTCAGTTCCGCCTTCAAACAAGTTTGCTTTCTGTATGGCCGCAAGTTTAAGACCATTGCGATTGTCTCCAAAACCATTGCTATTATAGGAGGCATTAAATTGATCTCCTGCAGAAGGTCTGCCTGAAAGAACGATCGAATAGGAAGGATTTAACGCATCAGGTATTTGCACCAGATTATCGGAATCTGGGGTAAAACTAAAGGGACCACTCGTCACTGCATCAGTTAGATTGACCAGGTTATACTGGGTATCTGAAATAAATTCAATGCGAAAATCCTTGTTAACATTGCTGGAATTAAGTATATCGCCCAACTCTATCTTTCCCTGTCCTGAATTGCCAAGTGCCGCCTGCACACGGACTGGAGATGCCAGTGCGAACTCCTTGGAATCACTGATAGCCAAATCCAGCTTGCCAGCCGCTCCTTTGGTTGGATTAAAATAATATCGATCACCATTCGCCATATTGGAGAGATTGTCAATCGAAATGGTCATCCCATCTATCTGCAATTGACCTGCCGGAGGTGCTGGGGGTGAGCTTGTTAAATTCATTACAAAGGATTGATTATCTGATTTTCTTAAAATGCGTACCTCATTGCTTCCTGTGTCGGTTACAAATAACTCATAATCACTTAATTTAAGCTGAGTAAGGTCTGAGAGATTCACTGACATGACACCGGTGCCGGTGTTTAGCGATGAGGGTATGGCGCGGGCTATCTGACTCATGGCATCATTGAAATCGGTAAATACATTTTTGCCAATTGCATTATTCATATCCATACCCAGTCTTTGCTGCTGGTTGAACTGGCTTGCCAAACCTATTGCCATTTGTCCCAAAAGCTCGCTGGCTTGCTTTAACACTGTATCTTCAAAATCCAGCAATCCTCCAATCATCCCTGAATGAAGATTATCAGTCACATCAATGAAAGCAGTTCCGTTTTGAATTGCCAGACGAGACCCGCTTTGTCCATTAAATCCTGGTAGCACTGCAAGATTTCGCTGGTTGGTTCCATTGACTAAAACCTCACCGCTCCCTATAGCCACACTAATGCCTGCGTTTCCATCATCAACTACAATAACGTCTGTATATTGGGAAAGCTGACGTAATAACTCATCACGGGTGTCCAGTAACTCAGGGGAGTTTCCGACAACACTTATTTTTTCATTTAACTTCGCTATATCTGCAGTTAAACGGTTAATCTGATTGGCTGCTTCATCAAGTTGCTGGCTATTGTTGTGCTGATACTCATCCAGACGAAGCTGCATTGTTCTGAATTGATCAACTAGTAAACGACTTTGATTTAAGGCTACACCTCGTGAGGCCATATTATCAGGCGACTCATTAAGCTGCCCCAATGCATTAAAAAAGTTTTGCAGCGTGGTCGAAATACTGGTGCCATCCTGGGAAAGCAATTTGTCAATCTGAGAGGCCTGCTCGAAAAAAATATCGTATTGTGACTTGGTCGTTAAGGTTTCTCTGACTTGCTGCGTTGCAAAACGATCGCTATTGCGCTTCACTTCAGCCGGATTTACGCCCGCTCCGATAAACGAGCCTGCAAACCGCTGTGAGGGCAGGCTTTTTAACAGCAGCATTTGTCTGGTATAGCCAGGTGTTTTTGAATTTGAAATATTATTGGCGGTGAGATCCAGGCCCCGCTGAAAAGCCAGGAGTCCGGAAGTCGCTATATTCAGAATATTTGCCATGCTGTCTTTCTCCTATCCGACAGTTTACAAGGTGAATGCGAACCAGGCTCTATTCAACTTTACAATAAACCATTACGTTCTAAAGCCTGTTGCAACTCTCCTCCATTATATATTGACAAAATTTTAGAAGCATAGGAAGGATCGGTTGCATAACCCGCCTGATGCAATTCATTAATGTAGCGTTGGGGATCTGCGGTATTCGCAAGAGCTGCCTCATAGCGGCTGTCGCCTTTGATTAAATCAATGTAGTCACTGAAACTATGACCGGGAGTCGCATAACGTTTAAAAGAGGCATTCATCCTAATCGGCGTATCAGCGATGTATTCCGTCGTTCTTATCTCTACCGAGTTTTCCTTATCCCCCTGTACTCCCTTTATATTAAACAAATTATTACTGCTTAAGCCATTTTCATCTTTAATAATGTGTTTTCCCCATCCTGTTTCAAGGGCTGCCTGCGCCATCAAAATTTTAGGATCAAGACCGATCGCACTGGCAGCCTGACGTGCATAAGGCCAGACGGATTTTACAAAATCATCGATACTGCCTGCGTTTTCAGGCTTGAGAGAAGAAGTCGCTGGATGGAGGTTTTTCAGATAGCGATCTGCTGAAATCCCTGGCGTGGGGTCAGCAGCATTCGTCACCTGAGCACCGCCTAAGGTTTTTTCCAGTTGCTGAGCCAGCATGCTCGCAAGACCGATACTTTGTCTGCTTGTAATATTATTGACATATTGACCATCCAGCATTTCCTGGAAAGTTTCCTGGTGCTTTCCCCTTAGCGGATTACTGTCATCGAGGAAATGCTGGCTCATTCGCATGCTTTTTAGCATGGACTGCAAAAATATTGCTTCAAACTGTCTGGCTACTTCGGGCAGAGCTTGCCTCGAATCCGTTTGAGCTTTATATCTCAAATCGTTCAATTGTTTAAAATCACTAACTGCAATCCCTTCTATCGTCATTATTTTTCCTGCTTTAATTTACGCTTGAATTCTTAATCTCTACGTTCTGCGGTTTATCCGGCGTTGTTGCATAAATGTAACCAAGCTAATAGCCTGTCGTCTTTGCGAACGAAGTGAAGCAATCCAGATCTAACCTTGAATAAAGTATGGAGCTAGATTGCTTCGCTAACGCTCGCAAAGACGGTTTTTTGTGCAGCACCTATCTTCCTTTATAGCGGGACGTAGCACTCCTAAATTACGGAACCTGACAACTAATTTATATCACAATCAATGTGGCATTCAGTGCGCCTGCCTGTTTCAAAGCCTCCAGTATAGCGATGATGTCGCCGGGAGCTGCTCCTACTGAATTTAATGTTTTCACAATATCCTGCAAATTGGCGCCAGGAGCGAATACAAAGGCGCGGTTATTTTTTTGCTGTACATTGATTTGTGTTTCCGGTGTAACCACAGTCCGCCCGTTTGCAAATGGATTGGGTTGGCTTACCAGGGGGTTCTCGCTGATAGTGACAATCAGATTTCCATGAGAAACAGCTGCCGGCTTGACCTTTACCAATTGATTAATCACCACAGTACCAGTTCGCGCATTAATAATAACCTTGGCTTCAGCTTCTCCCGGAAGAAACTCAATATTCTCCAGTACCGACACATAATCAACACGCTGTGACATCAAGCGAGGCGCGGTGATTTCAATAGAGGCGGCATCAAGAGGATGGGCCGTTTCGGGACCCATCATCTCATTGATTGCGTCACTCATACGTTTTGCTGTTGTAAAATCAGGAACCCGCAGATTATAGGTAAGCGTTCTCGAAAAATAGAAGGGGTTTGGAATATCCACCTCAACGGTTGCTCCATTGGGAATTCGTCCGCCACTTGGAACATTCACTGTGACACTGGAACCATCCTCTCCGGTAACACTAAGCCCCACAACCACCACGTTACCCTGTGCCATCGCATAAACCCGGCCGTCAGCCCCTTTCAAGGGAGTAAGCAGCAAGGTGCCGCCCCGTAAACTTTTTGAATCACCGATAGACGACACATTGACATCAATGGTCTGCCCTTTTTTCATAAACGAGGTCAGGTTGGCAGTCACCATTACGGCGGCTATGTTTTTTGAATTGAGTTTTGTGCCTGGTGGAATGTTAATTCCCAGTTGCGTCAGCATGTTACCGAAACTTTGCTCTGTAAACTTGGTGCCGGCTCGATCACCGGTGCCATCAAGACCTACCATTAAACCATAGCCAACCAGCTGGTTGGTGCGTACCCCCGCCAGTGTTGCGACATCCTTAATGCGTTCAGCATGAACAGAGCCAAAGCATGATAAAAAAAGTAAGGCATAAATTCTTAGCATGTACTATCCATATTCAAATCCATCAACCCATACCGGAAGGACGCTATACAGGAAACCAGGGGCCCCATAGAAAACGGGAAAACCAGCCCTGAGCATTGGTATTATTCACCTGTCCTGTTCCACCATAATAGATACGCGCATTGGCAATACGGTCTGATGTGATCACATTATTCGGAGAGATATCCTGCGGTCTGATAATTCCAGAAAGGCGTACAAACTCTTTACCCTGATTAATCTGGATCCATTTTTCACCCTGGACAACCATATTGCCATTGGCAAGTACCTTGGCTACCGTCACGGAGATGCTGCCTGCCAGTTTATTGTTTTGTACTGATTGCCCATCGCCGTCAAATTGACGCTTGGCATTAATGTCAAAATCAGCGCTATAGCCAGAACCAAAATCAATAGGCCGCCCCATAAATTTGGCGGTCAGAATCTGCATTTTGTCATTTTTTCGTTGTCGGGTGGTCGCTTGTTTTTTGGCATCCGTTTTTTCAATAAGCAGTACAGTGACAATATCCCCTGCGTGTCTGGCCCTGGGGGTTTCAAATAAGGGCAAAGCACTTTCAGCGCTGTAAATTGCCCCACTCATGTATTTGCTTTTTTTGACATCGGGGGTCACCGGATAAGTGGGCGCATACTCAGGATCAGTACCGGCAATTGGTGGATGAAATAATTCACAGCCTGCCAGGAGGCTGATTAAAACACCAGTTGATACAATGCGTAATAAACCCATTACTGTTCCATTAGACCGTTTGCGTCAGATATTGCAACATATTATCCACAGTCTGAATGCCTTTTGCTGTAATTTCATAGGCACGCTGAGCCTGAATCATGTTAACCAGTTCTTCAACCACGTTCACATTGGAGGCTTCAAGCGATCCCTGAAGCAGGGTTCCCAATCCATTATTTCCGGGATTGTCGGTCTGCGCCGGACCACTGGCCTGGGTTTCTAAAAAGAGATTTTGTCCAATGGGCTGTAAACCGGTGGCATTGATAAAATCGCTCAACTGAATCTGACCGATCTGTGTCGGTATATTATTTCCGGCAGTCAAGGCACTAACAGTACCATCTGTTCCAATGGTGAGACTTATCATTTGCTCGGGTATGGTAATCGGCGGTTGTATGACATAGCCATCCGCCGTAACAATCTGGCCCTGTGAATCAATCTGCAAGGTGCCATCCCGCGTATACGCCTGTGTGCCATCAGGCAGTAGAACCTGCATAAAGCCTCGTCCCTGTATCGCAATGTCGAGAGAGTTTTGAGTATTTTGAATGCTTCCCTGAGTGAACACTTTCTGTGTAGCGGCCATCCGCACACCGGTTCCCATATTTATACCCGTAGGAATTTCTGTACTTTGTGTAGCCTGAGCCCCTGCCTGACGCAGGTTTTGATATATCAGATCTTCAAATACTGCCCGCCCCTTCTTGAAGCCGGTTGTATTGACGTTCGCCAGATTATTGGCAATATTGGCAATTGTTTTATCCTGAGCTTCTAGCCCGGTTTTACTGACCCACAGTGCAGGTTCCATTGCTTTTCCTCAAATCCTGTTCACATAGCCGCCTAGAGTTGCAAAATCTGCGCCAGCTTCTGTGAATTTTCATTAACTGTCTGAATTATCTGCATTTCCGCATCAAATTCTCTTCCCACCTCAATCATATGAACCATTTCGTTCACTGCATTGATATTACTGCCTTCCAATGCGCCGGGAGTAATCATAATATCAGCATCTGCAGGGGCCACGCCACCTTTTTGAAGCCGCATCAAGCCATCGCCTCCCTTAATCAACTCATTGTTTTTGACTCTTACCAGTTTTAAACGGTCGAGAACAGCGAGTTCATCAGGCTTCCCATCCAGCGGAACGATTGAAATAGTGCCGTCACTGCCGATCTCTATCTTTTGCGCGGGTGGAATCGATATTGGGCCGCCATCCCCTAAAACGGGCCTGCCATTGGACGTAATCAGCATGCCATTTTCATTAATCTGAAAACTTCCTGCACGCGTATAAGCCTCTTTTCCTGAACTATCCTGCACAGCAAACCAACCTTCTCCCTGCACAGCGACATCCAAATCTCTTCCCGTTGTCAGTAAGGGGCCGGGGGTGAAATCGCTGGCGTTCACGTCTGCAACAACCAGAGCTCCGCCATTCAGATTCTCTTTATTAAAATACATACTCGAGGCTTGAGCCATATCAGCCTTAAATCCCGGCGTGTTGGAATTGGCAAGATTATTCCCAATTAAGGACTGGCGATCCATATTATGCAGAGCGCCATTCATTGCATTGTACAAAAGAGGATCCATCTCAACTCCGTTTATCGAATATTAATAATGGTTTGCGCTAAAGCATCCGCTGTGCGTATGGTTTGCGCATTGGCCTGAAAATTACGCTGTGCCGTAATGAGATTGACAAGCTCACTCGTTAAGTCAACATTGGAATTTTCAAGTGCACCGGACTGAATCAGTCCAAGGCTGGCGGTCCCGGGCGCTCCGATTAGTGCCTGTCCTGAGCCCGATGTCTCAGCCCAGTTGGTATCGCCAAGATTCTGCAAACCATCCGGATTGGCAAAATTAGCGAGTTGAACCTGTCCCATTGCACGCGACTGTCCATTGGTATACGTCCCAAAAACAATCCCTTCCTCATTAATATCAAGACCATCTAGTCTACCAGTTGTGTAGCCATCCTGAACATTCTCCTGTACAGCGAAAGGACTGCCAAATTGTGTTGCATCAGACAAATCCACATCAAAACTTAATGCATTTGCGCCATTACTTAAGGCCATGCTCAATGGAATCAGGTTATTGGCTAAGGGAGTATTGGAAGTATCGCTAACCCCGGCAAACGATCCGTCAGAACTAAAATTGACACGATATAAATTGTCAATATTCTGACTCCCCACATTGGCTGGAACATTCTGATTATCAATCTGGAAGGCGATATACCATTGATTAGCAGTTCCTGCAGGTGAAGACGCATTGGGATCACCGACAGCAGCATCCGCATTGGCTCGGATGAAATACATTGACAGAACATGTGAGTTACCCAAACTGTCGTAAATAGTTGACGAGGCGACATTATTGTAAGTGTCGGTGGCTGGATTGCTGCCGCCAGCCCAGTCCACAGAGGGCGGTGTCGCATTGGCATACAGATTAAAGCCAGCAGTCACTCTGGAAGTTGCCTTAGGATTAATATTAGCAGTCTGAACCTTTAAATCGCCGCTTAGTGTGGTAATTTGTCCATTATCATCAGCGGTGTATCCGACAAGACGCTGATTAGAGCTGTTCACAATATATCCGTCTTTATTAACACCGAATGCCCCTGCTCTCGAATAAACTCTTGAGCCCTGATCATTCAAAACAAAAAAACCAGAGCCGCTGATTGCAAGATCCAGACTGTTATTACTGAAAACGAACTGGCCCTGCCCGAACATTTGCTGGACACGCGCCAGTCGCGCTCCATTGCCGATTGCATAACGTCCGCCGCCAAAACTTCCGGTAGAATAGACATCTGCAAATTCTGCACGCGAACTTTTAAATCCGTATGTAGAGGCGTTGGCTATATTATTACCGGTAACCTCCAGGTCTTTTGAAGCGGCTTGAATTCCACTGATCGCTGTTCCGAAAACCATATTTGCCTCCTGCATTATTTAACAGGTCATCACTGACCATTTCAAAAGTCATATTGCTGATTTAAGCAGTAATTTGCCTGACCTGATCCAGCGTTAATGAACCTATACCGGCTACATTCAGTTTAACACCTTCTCCATTTTGTCCAAGGCTTACACTATCCACATTAGCGGCAGTCATTGTTCTTAACGCGACTTCCTTTCCGTCAAAAATTCCATTTACCTTAATCGCATAGTTGCCCGCAGGAACACGCTCACCCTGCTGATTCATACCATCCCAGCTAAAATCAAATAAGCCCATTCCATGTTGACCTAGAGGAATTTGCCTGATCAGCTCACCTGTTTCCGAGTAAATTGAAGCTGTTATTTTATTAACCGGCGCGGGAAGATCGACGGATATTTTTGACTCCCCTTCTGTCGCTAATTTGACAGTATTGCTATTCACCAATACTTTTCTTCCTACCAGGGATGAAGCCTGGAGTGCCTGATTCGATTGTAAGGAATTGGCCAGCTGTTGTATTGATTCTTGCATTTTTCCTATCCCGTCATTGGTGCTGAATTGAGCAAGTTGAGCCAGGAAATCGCCATTTGTTTTAGGGCTGGTGGGATCCTGATTTTTAAACTGAGCAATCATGAGCCTTAAGAAATCCTTCTGCCCCAGATTATTACCCGGTGTGGTCATGTTACTGCCTACTGAATTGATGCCATTAATTTGATCCATTGACATAATTTTGTCCTTACACTATTCACCTAATTGCAGTGTCCGCTGCATTAGCTGCTTGGTGGTGTTAATCATTTCCAGATTCATCTGATAGGAACGTGAGGCAGAAATCAGATTGGCCATCTCCTCAACATAACTGATATTGGGTGCATAAACAAATCCATCCGCATCAGCGAGGGGATTATTCGGTTCATAACGCTGTATCGGCGGGGTTTCGCTTTCATAGATTCCTGTCACTTTAACCCCGGGCCTTGATTCTAATCCAGCCAGACCACTCATCTGCTCCTGAACTGTACTAAAGACAGGATACTGAGCACGATAGGTTTCGTCAGGATTGCCAGTTGCCACATTGGCATTATTCATATTGCTGGCGCTGGCGGTCATCCGTGTTGTCTCGGCTGCGAGTCCAGTGCCAGCTATGTCAAATATTTTACCTAAAGACATTATTCCCCTCTTAATGCCATGAGCATGCTTTTGATTTTACCGCTGAGGAAAGACAGGGATGCCTGATAGGATAAAGCATTTTTTGCGAATTCGGTCGTTTCCAAATCCTTATCCACAGTATTTCCATCCAATGAAATCTGATTGGGCTGGCGAAATTTTAATTGAGCTGAAAAATCAGTGGAAGCATTGATATGGGCGGGCTGGTCAGTTACCATTTGACGGGGCGAAGAACCCATTGCATTCTCCAGGGCGCTCTTAAAATCAAGGTCTTTTGCCTTGTAGTTAGGGGTATCAGCATTTGTGATATTGGTAGCCAGCTGAGCAGCGCGCTGCTCTCTTAGTAACAAGGCTTTGGAATGCGTGCCAAAATAAGTATCCAAATCAACCATAGCAACTCCTTCATTAACTGCTAATGCCCAAGCAATTAATGTGCCAATTTGAGTTGTCCATCAGGGGGGTCAGAATAATGAACCAGCATGAACTTCCATCCAATGGTATTGAACTGGTAAAAAATTATCTTCTTAATCTACAGAATGAAATTTGTGACGCATTGGAGCACATTGATGAAAAGGCTCTTTTTATCAATGATGAGTGGCAAAGGCCCCAGGGCGGCGGCGGTATGACGCGTGTATTGACTAACGGTGAGATTTTCGAGAAAGCAGGCGTCAATTTCTCCCATGTCAATGGGGATCAGCTGCCTCCTTCCGCTACCGCCCAGCGTCCTGAGTTAGCTGGCTGCCACTTTGATGCCCTTGGTGTTTCATTAGTGATTCATCCCCATAATCCCTATATTCCCACTACCCATGCCAATGTTCGATTTTTCATAGCCAGAAATCAAAAGAATGAAGCTTTCTGGTGGTTTGGCGGCGGTTTTGATTTAACGCCTTTTTATCCTTTTGAAGAAGACTGTATCCATTGGCATCAAACGGCCAAAGCGGCCTGCGACCCTTTTGGAACTGATATTTATCCACGTTTCAAGAGATGGTGTGATGACTACTTTTTTCTCAAGCATCGTCAGGAAGCACGCGGAATCGGCGGCCTGTTTTTTGATGATTTCAATGAGCTGGGTTTTACAGAGAGTTTTGGACTGATGAAAAGCATTGGGGATCATTTTCTAAAAGCTTATCTTCCGATAGTGGAAGCCAGAAAAAACTGTACTTTCACCCAGCAGGAAAAAGAATTCCAACTTTATCGCCGAGGGCGATATGTGGAATTTAATCTGGTATATGATCGAGGCACCCTGTTTGGACTCCAATCAGGCGGGCGTACGGAATCTATTCTAATGTCCATGCCTCCCGAGGTTTCCTGGCGCTATGACTGGCAACCACAACCCGGTACTCCGGAGGCTGCTTTGTATAGTGATTTTCTGCCTGCGAAAGATTGGCTGAAAAAATGAAACAACAGCGTGGCTAATTCAAACCAGGCGAATGGACATGCCCTGGTTTTTCACGCCCCCATCGTAATTTTTCGATTACTATAAATTAATGTGCCCCAGAACGCGGCGGCAACCAAGGCATTAAGCACAGCAAGAATGATAAATATCGAAGCGATATTGATATTGAATTGCAGCAATACCATGATAAGCAGGCTCCCAAGAACCATTGACAGCGCTCCGAAAATATTATTGGCAGCAATAGTGCGCGCCCTTTGCCCTTCCTCACTACAGATTTGCAGATAGGTATACAGAGGAACAACAAATAATCCGCCACATACAGAGAAAAAGAAGAAATCACAAATAATACGCCAGTTTTGTATCTTTAACATAAACTGGATTAAGCTTTGCAAAGGCAATTGACTATTGAGCGCTGGAGTAGCCCAATACAGATCAGCGGCGAACAAGGTCATAAGCAGCATAGTTGAAGGCACGAACTGTATGGTAATTCGTCCAGCAAGAAATCGGCTGATCGCCATTGAACCAAGTGCTATTCCGATTGAAAATAGTGTAAGAAACAATGCGAAAACGGTTGTATCCGCACGTAAAATATAATGCGTATAATCCGGTAGCTTGGTTAACACAACTGCCCCAATAAGCCAAAACCAGGAAATTGCAAGTATTGCGGGTAATACTTTTGGGTTATGCACAACTTCCCGAAGCATGGTTTTTGTTGCTCTCCAAACGTTCCAGTCTACAGTGAACTGGCTTGCAGAAGCAGGTGCTTTAGGAATAAAAAGGCTAAAAATCAAACCAGTAACTGCAGTAAAATTAATGATAAACACGGCCAGATGAACCTTGGAGCCTGTATTGCCAATCGATAAAGCGCCCAGGGTTGTGCCCAGTAGAATGGCAAGAAAGGTGCTGGCTTCAATTAATGCGGTGGCATTCAGTAATTGGCTTTTAGGTAAGTGATCGGGAAGTATGGCATATTTGATAGGACCAAAAAAAGTCGAGTGGATTCCCATTCCGGTAAGAGTTAACATGAGCAGAACTATACTCCCTCGATAAAGCGCAATACTCCCAACAATCATTAAAACAATTTCCAATAATTTAACAACCCTTGAAATTGTTGCTTTGTCGTAGCGGTCGGCCAGTTGTCCTGCGGTCGCTGAAAAGAGAAAAAAAGGAAGTGTGAATAAGGCACCGGCCAAGGCCTGAAAATGCTCGGACTGACTTTGAGAGGTACTAAGATGGTAACTGATTAGCGTAAGCATTGACAGCTTAAACACATTATCATTCAATGCGCCACAGAACTGAGTAATAAACAGGGGAAGAAAGTTTCTTTTAGCTAATAATTCGTACCATCTCATTCTATTTATTTGATTTTATGATATAAACCCGCTAAGTTAATCACAAAGCGCTGTGATGTCAAACTCAGGCAACATTCGGCATTTATCAGCGTATACACAAACCACGCAATATGATGACATTTTGTTCAATCTGTGCTTTAATCTAAGCACAACATCCGTTTTCTTGAGAAACAAATTATGCCCAAAAGACGCGGCTTTGCATTTGATATCGATAATTGCCTGCTAAACGCTGCTTTTTATCGTTATGTCCAGGGAGCAGAAGAAGGTTATAAAAACCTGCAGAAACAGCTAAGCTCGCTTGAAGAAGAAGCAATTAACTCAAATAACACAGAACAGTTAGACGCAATTTATCAGGAGCATCTGGGAAAATTAACGGCCATCTTTTATAAAGTGAATAGAGAGCTGATCCTGCTTTTTAATGACAATGCTTCTGAGTACGCATCCTCTGATGCTTATGTGTTTAGCAACAGGCAATGTTATACTGATGATCTGTTGAACTCTTACACTAATAAAAGCGGGTCCGGCTTTTATTATTTTAATTTGATCTGTAAAGCAATTGATGCCACTCCAAATTACATGCTCATGGCAGATGTTTTTAATAAACAGCCTTATGGAACTGCAATGGAGGCAATAAAGCAGTTTGTTAATCCTGCGAATGAATACGATACTAAAAAAATTGGTGAAGCGCGCAAACAACAATATAAGCATCTTGAATGGGCCCATGATAAAAGCAAATTAATAATTGCCATTTGGGAGATGTATGAATTTGCATTAAAGTACCGCAACGATTCTGAAACACACGATTTTTATATCCTGGATGATAATCCGGAAATATTGAATGACTTACATAGTTATTTGTCGAAATATCCGCAAATGATACCCCAAAACATCAATCTTCATATAATTGGTTATGAGGGCCCGCTAAAGCCGGATGGTACCCAAAATTCTGAATTATTTAATCGTTATACACCCATAGCCGGCGAAGGTAGTCTGGATATTGATCATATCGCCCATGTGAAAAATATCGTGGCGGTTACTATTACCAAACTGGGGCGAACACCAGGAGAGCTGTCGGAGCCAACGCAGGGGAAGCCCATTCGGGACTATCTGTCTGCCTATCAGGCAAGGTTTCAGATGGGGCATCTTGAATGTGTAAAACATTATCTGCCAGGTGATAAGGCGGTTGTCGATGAGACTCCTTTTACAGAGCCCGCTGCATCAGTTGCACCAGCGGCTGCTGAGTCATCAGCGCAGAGCAAAAAAAGTTTTCTGGATCGAATGGGCAGCAGCCTGCTTAATCTGCCAAATGTTGTACGGAGTAAGAATAAAGAGAAAGAATCTGAAAAAGGATCAAAGTATAAAGCCAAGTCATTCCCCACTCCCCCTTCCGAATCAGCTAGTAACCTGTTGGGAAAAACAAATAGCTTACCAGCTGTAGTTAGTGATCCCGACTATGATGTGACCCAATCTGATCCTTTAATGCCTTCGCAGCAGGCCGCTACTTCCACACATTCAGAGCAGCCAGAAGCAAACCCGGGAGCCAGACAACAGTTTTTCAAACCCAGTGCCAGGCCCGCTGAACAACAGGCACAAACCAGCATATTATCGCAGCATCGTGGTGGCACACCTAAAAGCTCGTAGATGAATTGCACCTGCAGAGACTAAGACCCTCTCTCTGCAGGTGTGAGTAAATTAATAGTCGAGAAGCACCACGCTGCCCTCTCCGGCACAATTTTTGGGTATGAGCGGACAACCATAGGCATTTTTACCCGCATCAAACACTACTTTTGGATAATGATAATTGGGACTTACAACAACCTGACCGACACAATTCATTAACCACTCCCCCTTTATACCCAGCATCAGATAGTTACCATGCACCACTTCTTTGGGAAGCTCAACAAGGCTTTTTTTGCTCACCGGTGAAAAATTAAAACTGTTATTTCCCGGTGAAGCATAATTAATATAGAGATCGCTAAGTTTACCGTTCAGATTGGCTTGCGACTCAATGGCCTCCAGATGTGTATCCGCACAGCGCCAGAAAATTTTAAACTCCTGGGCATGTGTAATGCCTGACAACAAGGCAAAAGTAAGTACTAAGATACGTTTCATAATCGCTTCCTTATTCAATTGTCATTGCTCTTCGACTGAGAGAGGCCAGAATTTTTTCCAGACTATGCTGGTGTGGAGGTGTTTGTTCTAATATTGCCTGAGTACGCTGCTCGCAGTAGTCTTTCACTTCTCGATCTGGCAATACGTAGAAGACATTATTTTTTATTTCTTTCACAATATGCTCAGCAACATCCTCTGCAGGCCGGCTCCGTGCTATTAGCTCGCTCAACATGTCATGAAATACATCATTATGCAAAGGAGACGAGTTGCTTAGTAATTGAGTGTTTGCAAATGAAGGACATACTACAGAAACATCTACTGGTTTGGATAGTCTTTGCAAATCAAAGTGGAGAGATTCGGATAAAGCCACGATAGCATGTTTCGACATGGCATAAGCTGTCATCTGGGAACCGCTGCATAACCCATAAAGACTGGCCATATTGATTATATGCGCTCGATGCGGCTGCTTGAACATAAAAGGCAGAAAAGCCTGAACACCATGAATAATTCCAAAGAGATTGATATCCATCACTTTGCGAATATGCTCATTGGTCAACTCCCATAATGGAGCCAGATGGCCGCTAATCCCGGCATTATTAAATAACCAGTCAACCCGATTAAATTTCTCGATCGTCTGTTTGGCAAGATGTCGAAGACTTTCCGGGCGGCTGACATCACAAACAACCCCAAGGATATCTGAATCAAACTTTGCAGTTAATTGTTCAACTTTATCACATAAAGTCGCCACGGATATGTCAGCCATTACCACATTCATTCCTTCGGCCAGACATTTTTCAGTTAATGCCAATCCAATTCCGCTGGCAGCACCAGTGATCACTGCTACTCGCTTTTCGGAGTCCATTCAATTTCTCCTCTGGTTATAGGGGTATTCAGGAAACTGTTGATAATGCAAGCGTCACAATCCGCAAATAGGGATAGATGAAAGTCTCGAAATTATTAGGATAAGATGATAACGACTACCAAAGATATTGGTCAAGAAATAAATAAAAACCTGGACGCAGAGAATTATATTTGGGTTACAATATTAAGGAAATACCAAGCCTCTTGCGAGGGAACAGTCATCCCTCGCCAGGTAATGAACTTTGATTAGTTTGCTGAACAATCCTTGTTGCCAGAGATATTATTCAGAAGTAACCATAACGTCCTGAGCTTTCAATCCTTTTGGCCCTTTATCAAGAACGAAGGTCACTGCATCATTTTCATGAAGTGTTTTGAATCCTGCGCCTTGTATATCTTTATAATGAACAAATATGTCGTCACCATTTTGATTAACAATAAAGCCAAATCCTTTTTTCTCATTGAACCATTTTACAGTTCCACTTTCTCTTTGCGACATCACAATCCCCTTTCTGTCATATCTGTCTACTTCTATAATAGACATACCACATTTATAGCTTAGAATAAATATCTTGTGTGAGCCATTTAAGCTAGAATACTACTTGATATAAAAGCAATTTGGCTTGTCTTAGCATAACAGTTTTTTATTGATTGTTAAGGATTTTTTTTAAAAACATTGGCGGAGACTTTTTTTTGAACACAATAGATAATTTTTCCAAAGACCACTTTATTGAGTTTGCCTTAAGCTGCGGAGTATTGAAGTTTGGCAGTTTTACATTAAAATCCGGCCGGCTTAGCCCCTATTTTTTTAACGCCGGGCTATTTTATCATGGTGCAACTCTTCGTACTTTAGGCCAGTTCTATGCTAATAGACTGATTGAAGAAGACATTGACTGCCGTCAGCTATTTGGCCCCGCCTATAAAGGCCTCCCTCTTGCGACATCCACTGCTATCGCCCTCTCTGAAAAAAATGTGAACGCCACCGTGACCTTTAACCGAAAGGAAGTTAAAGATCACGGTGAAGGCGGTCAATTAATTGGCGCCCCATTAAATGGTCCGGTAATAATGGTTGATGATGTCATCACTGCCGGTACCGCGTTTCGAGAATCACAGGCACTCATTAACGCACATGGCGGCAGCCTGGAGACTGTAATTATTGCACTTGATCGCTGTGAGAGGGGAAAGGGAGAAATATCCACTCTTCAGGAAATTGAAAAGCAGGGGATAAGAGTAGTCTCAGTGATCAACTTTCATGACCTGGTAGATTACCTTAAGAAAAAACAGATGGGTGTCGAGTTGAAGAGCCTTGAAGATTATCGCAGAGAATATGGGGCTTAAAACCATTTGGAAATTAAGAGCCTGGTTTTAAACCTCTCTCTCAAATTAAGTTACGAAAATCTTGTCATTCCCGCGAAGGCGCTGAGTGATCCTGTCATTATTTTGAACAACTCAAAGCGCCAGATTCAATAAATGAGTGATATTGCTGTTGCAGGTCACTCATTACGCTC
>NZ_CAAAJH010000018.1:0-66300 GCF_900640215.1 Legionella genomosp. 1 | reverse complement strand
ATTGGTGGGCCCACTAGGACTTGAACCTAGGACCAACGGATTATGAGCCCTCAGCCTTAAAATTAACTCGTTGATTTTAAAGAAATAATCTGTCGCGAGAAACCACTACAAATGTCGTACAGAGTATAACAGTGTCGTACTCAAACACGCAAATCTCACGCAAGGATATTTTAGCAACTTTATTAGCATTTTACTGGAAAAGCCATTTTGATTTTCATAAAAATGACTATTTGAGACGTAATAATGAATAAGATAAAATGTAGGTCATTTGATACAAATTTTCGTTATTTATTTGTAATTAACGAAATTATGTATCATAATTTAAATATGAAGACAGAGGTCAACAATAAACAAAAAGTACTCCAGATGGCTAGCAAGACGGGTGTTGTTAGAATGTCCGATCTAACCAAGGAGGGGATCACTAGAGCGACCGTTTCAAGGCTTGTTAGCGAAAACAAACTTGAAAAACTCGCTACCGGGCTCTATTGCTTGCCCGAGACTGAGTTTTCAGAAAAGGAAAGCCTGATTATTATAGCAAGCCGGGTACCTCAAGCAGTATTTTGCCTGCTATCTGCTTTGCAGATTCATGATCTAACAACACAGCTACCTCGAAAAGTATGGATAGCTATGCCAAAAGGCAGTCATGCGCCAAAAATGGATTATCCTCCGCTAAAAATGGTGCAATATTCCGATGAAGCCTTTAGTGAAGGAATTGAAATTATAGAGTCAGATAATATTAAACTAAGGGTGTATAACCGTGCCAAGACAATTGCAGATTGTTTCAAACATCGCAATAAAATTGGCCTTGATGTGGCTATTGAAGCGCTCAAAGAGGCTTATACAAAAAATAAAGTCACAGTTGATGAACTATGGCATTATGCAAAAATTTGTCGCGTTGCAAACGTAATGCGTCCTTATATTGAGGCAATTCAATGACAAAAAATATTGGTGAGTCTGTACGCTCACGTTTGAAAAATATAGCTGTTAAAGAAGGTACTGATTTTAATGCGGTATTGACTCGTTATGGTCTAGAGCGTTTGTTATATCGAATTGGAGAATCAGAATATTCTAAACAGTTTTTGTTGAAAGGTGCCTTACTATTTAACCTATGGTATGACATGCCTCATCGCCCAACTAAAGATATTGATTTATTGGGGTTTGGTGATAATGATCTAGCTTATATTAAACAAACGTTCAGTACAATTTGCAGAATCTCTGCAGATGATGGAATAAGTTTTCTGTCTGAATTAGTGACGGTTGACACTATCAAAAAAGATGGAGGTTATACTGGAGCAAGAGTTGAGTTATTTGGGGAATTGGCCAAAGCAAAGATTAAAATACAAATTGATATTGGTTATGGTGATGCAGTTACCCCCGAACCAGTAGATGCTCATTATCCTGTGCTTCTTAGCGATCTTCCCGCTCCTAAAATCCGTACTTATCCAATTTATACGGTAATTGCAGAAAAGCTCCACGCGATTGCATTATTGGGCATGGCAAATAGTCGATTAAAAGACTATTTGGATCTTTATGTATTATTAAATAATGAGCAGTTGGATAATCAAGTCTTGGCTAAAGCCATACATGTTACGTTTACTCGTCGAGGTATGACTCTTCCTGAAGCACTGCCTATTGGCCTAACCGATGAGTTTGCCAATGACCCAACTAGAGAATCAATGTGGAGAGCTTTTTTGAGAAAGAATGAATTAGAGCAGAAATCATTAACAGAAGTTATTGCTGTGATCAGAAATTTGATTCAAACGCCATTTTCTTTGGCAAAGTAAAATCTTATTTTTACGGATAAATGTCACCTAAGATAACTGCAGTGATAATTATGCAGATTTATTTACGCAACATACATGATTGAGTAAATAAGTTTGAAGTATATGGTGTGTCAGGCCTCTATGATCTTAATCATAGACTTTGAATCAAGATATTAAAGTTGTATTTAAAATACATCTTTAATATAATATATTCTATATTACGTACTGCAAAGGAATATATCATGCCAGTAACTCATAAACCCGCCAAAACCATCAGTGATAAAATTGCCTTTGGCTTAGTGAAATTTTTCCGCTTTTTTGCAGATACTTTTTTTCAGAAACGCTATGGCAATAGGGCCATTGTATTGGAAACAGTAGCTGCCGTGCCTGGCATGGTGGGTGCTGCTTTACTGCATTTACGCTGCTTAAGAAAGATTAAAAACGATGAGGGTTGGATTAAAATTTTATTGGATGAAGCAGATAATGAACGAATGCATTTGATTACGTTTATGTACATTGCCAAACCTAATTGGTTTGAACGCGTTATTATTTTTACCGCGCAAGCTATTTTTGTGGTGTTGTACCTGTTGATGTATGTTTTGTCTTCAAAAACAGCGCATCGTTTTGTCGGTTATCTTGAGGAAGAAGCCGTTGTCAGCTACACCCATTATTTACAGGAGTTAGATGATGGCCGCATTGAAAATGTCCCAGCTCCTGATATTGCTAAACAGTATTGGGGGCTCACCTCAGATGCACGATTACGTGATGTGCTTTTGGTCGTGCGTGACGATGAGGTAGATCATCGGGATGTAAATCATCAATTAGCGGACAAGCTGGCAAACGAGCGTACCTTATTGACCCAATTAGAATTGGAATCTACCGATAGTGCAAATAACAAGGAATCAAAGAGTCTTAGATAACAGAATAAGGATACTTTATGAGATTGGAACCTAATAAGTTACTGTGCTACAAAAAAACCGAGATTGATAGCCATGGAAAACTGAAATTTTTCCTGGAAAAACACAGCACTAAAGAAGGAACCTGGGGTAAGCTTTTTCTGCATGAGGGAGCTATTGATTTTGTATTTTTAAACGGTCAGGGAAAAGAACTGTCACGTGATAGTATTAATGAAGAGCATTCCCAAATAATGATTCCTCCTGCTGCGTGGCATAAAATTATTCCCGTCAGTGAATCATTTAAAGCAACCCTTGAGTTTTATTGCATACCCCAGCGTTACTTCAATAAAAAACACGGTTTAAGTCCAGTACATAGTGATTTGATGTATGTCTACCAGACTTATTTGTATCATTTGCAAAACGCATCCATCCTCGATGTAGGCTGCGGTTCGGGTAGAAATTTACTGTATTTAGCAAAAATGGGGCATCGTGTAAAAGGACTTGATTTCAGTCAATCGGCAGTAGATACGATTCAGGATATTGCTCAAAAAGAAGCTCTGCCTGAGGTGGTTGCCCAATTACATGATTTAAATCAACCTTTAAGTCTTGACGCAGAACGTTTTGATTTTGTGTTCTCAACAGTGACGTTGCAATTTTTAAACCCAATGCGTATTCCAGACCTGCTCACTGAACTTCAAGAGCTGACTAAAACAAGTGGATATCATTTTTTAGTCTTTCCTATCCAATCAGAGCTTTATCCATTACCAGATTTTTTCACGTATCTACCACAAAAAGAGGAGATTTATCATCGATACCAAGATAATGGGTGGTCTATACTTGAATATAAAGAATCAGTAGGTCATTTGCATAAACAAGATTCATTAGGAAGACAAATTTCTGGTTTGTTTGGTATTTTGCTTGCACAAAAAATCGGATGATGCATGGCCTAAGCAAGGAGGGTGATGAACACTACTTATCGAAACAAGATCCACATTTGTCGTGTTTACACTCCTCCAAAAATTAAAGAGGGGGTCTGGATTTTGATCGATAGGCTTTGGCCCCGAGGTATTAAAAAAGAAGCACTTGCTTTTGATTTTTGGCTAAAAGACATCACTCCGAGTGCTACTTTAAGGCAGTGGTTTCATGAAAATAGTGATGAGCGCTGGAGCGAATTTGTTGAATGTTACATTGAAGAATTAAATCATAAAGACGATTTAATAAAACACATTTTGGAACAAGCAGAGCGCACTTCTATTACTTTGTTTTATGCTGCAAAAGACCTAAAACATAATCATGCACTCATTCTGCAAGCGGTTTTGTATTCCTGGCCCCAAAAACCTGATAAAAAATTACTTCTCTAATGGGTTGATGTTCAATAGAACAGACAGATCACTTTTGTTATGCAAAACATCAGCTAAAGTATAACGATCCAAAACCTCCATAAAAGCAGCTTGAGCCTCATGCAACACCCCTTTTAACTTGCATACAGGAGCAATACAACAATTGGCCTTTTCCTTATTAAAGCAAGGTACTAAATCAAAATGAGGCTCCAATTGAGTTATTATTCGACCTAAATTAATGGTTTCAGGTTGCGATGCCATGACGATGCCGCCATTTTTACCTCGAATCGTTTTAATCAATCCAAGTATGGCTAAATTATGAATGATTTTAACCATATGATTGTTTGATATGCCATAGGCTTCAGTTATGTCTTTAATGGTACAGGATTCCTTTCTAAGCGTGATGTAAATCAAGGCGCGTAATGAATAATCGGTAAATTGTGTAAGTTGCATTATTAATTCCTAATTGGTTGTTGACTGTGATTATTTCTTTTTATAAGATATATTGCAAATACATCTTTAAGGGGGCATTATGTCAGAGTCATTATTTGAGCGGCTGGGCGGTCAAAACGCGGTAAATGCTGCGGTTGATATTTTTTATCGTAAAATGTTAACGGATGAACGAGTAAGTCATTTTTTTGATGATGTTGATATGGAGCAACAAATCCTAAAGCAAAAAGGATTTTTAACCATGGTATTTGGTGGGCCTAATAAGTACAACGGAAAAAATATGCGCGAAGGACATGCCCATTTACTGAAACGTGGGTTAAATGATACGCATGTGGACATTGTTATTGAGCATCTCGGCGCAACACTTGCGGAGTTGGGAGCAACAGCAGGGGATATTAATCAAGTTGCCGCAATTGCCAATAGCGTTCGAAATGACGTATTGGGGCGTACATGAGTACCGTATCATTTAAAAATCAATTGTATACCATGGATCCTCAGGAAAGCGTATTGCAGTGCCTGCTACGTCATGAGGTTGATTATCCTAACTCGTGTCAGGTGGGTGTCTGCCAATCTTGCTTAATTAAAATCAAAGACGGGGTTGTTAACCCTGTCTGGCAAGAAGGATTGCCTGAAACGCTTAAAGCGCAAGGTTATTTTCTATCTTGTCTTGCAAAGCCCGAGGCAGCGCTTGAAGTCTCAACTCCTGAAAGTGCTGAATGCGAAGTAAGCGCGAAACTAATCGATATAAAATCACTTAATTACAATGTAATGCAAGTGAAACTTAGAGTGGATAATTTAGAACATTGGGTTCCTGGTCAATACCTTAGCCTAATTAATCCTGAAGGCACGATACGTAGTTATTCAATCGCCAACATACCTATACAAGAAGGATTTATTGAACTACACATTAAAATTTATCCAGGCGGGAACATGGGGCAATGGTTAGTGAGCAAAGCAACAAAAAATATTGAAGTGAAACTAAGAGGTCCCTTTGGCCGTTGTTTTTACTATAACCCAGAGCAATTGGCTTTTAATATGTTACTGGCCGGAACAGGCACAGGACTTGCTCCACTTATTGCCATTATTAAAAGCGCGCTAAGTCAAAATCATCAAGGCACTATTACTTTAGTTCATGGAGGTCTTTCTGATGAAGATATTTACTATAAAGAAGAGCTGGAAATGTTATCCATGTTGTTCCCATCTTTTGTTTATGACCCTTGTGTGCTTCAAAGTCAGGGGCTATTTCCTGAAGCTTCTATAGAAAAACGAACATTAATGCATTTAAATCACCCGAAAGAAACACGAGTTTATGTCTGCGGTCCTAAAGAAACTACCGATAAGTTGAAAAAACAGATCTTTCTTGCTGGCGTGCCTTCTCAGGCCATCTTAAGTGATGTATTTTTATGAGCATTATTCTTCGATAAGTGACACGATGATTCATGGAGAGAAACAATGTCTCAAAATAAAAAAGCAATAACGGAATATGCGCAGGCAACAAGGGACACTGTTGCGCTGGTTTTAAAATGGATTTTACAGCAATTCCCGAGAAGTTAAAAACCCCGCGCCCCGTGTGCTTTTCAGGTGCACTCTGTCAAAAAGTTTCGTAAACTATGCCGCAATTGTTTTTTGATATAAAGGATTTAGGGACGTTATGGGTGTACGAAAACATTTGTCTGCGGATGGTTTGCTAAAGGTTGTCCGTCATGGTTTAAAGCGCGAACAATTTCCAGACTGCTCCCGTTCTGAATACAGCTGGGAAGATTGTATTATGTCAGGTCTGGCTATTTTCGGTTTTAAATTCCCCTCGCTGCTGCAATTTGAGAAGCAAAAAAAAGCGGAACCGTTGATTCGCCGCAACCTGCGAACAATGTACGGGGTAAGCAATGCGCCAAGTGATACATGCCTTCGAGAGCGCCTTGACCGGATTGACCCGCGCCAGTTGAGACGGAGCTTCAAGCAGGTTTTTGCATGGTTGCAACGCGGAAAAGCGTTGGAGAAGTACCGTTATATTGACGGTCATTATATTGTTTCCATAGATGGTACTGGGCAATATTCATCTGAAAATGTGCATTGCGACAACTGCTGTGAAAAGCATCATCGCAATGGCACGACCTCCTGGTACCACCACATGTTGGGCGCAGTTATTGTTCATCCGGAGCATAAGGAAGTCATTCCGTTAGCACCTGAACCGATAGTCAAAGGGGATGGTTTTAAAAAAAACGACTGTGAGCGTAATGCTGCGAAACGTTTGTTGTCAGATCTTCGGCGCGAGCATCCCCATTTGAAAATTCTGATAGTAGAGGATGCCTTGGCGGCAAACCATCCGCATCTTGCCTTACTTGACTCGTTGAAAATGTCCTATGTTATTGGTGTCAAGCCAGGCGACCACGCCTTTTTATTTGACTGGATAGCCAATCACACGCCGGAAACATACGAACAGGAAGAAGACGGCAAACGCCACACATTCCAATGGCATACGAATGTCCCATTAAATGAGGCCAACTTTCATTATCGGGTGAATGTGCTGGAGTACTGCGAAACCAATGCTTCGGGCAAGGAACAACGTTTCAGTTGGGTAACAAAGCTACCCATAACAGAAGAAAACATTTACAAAATCATGCGAACAGGCCGCTCCCGATGGCGCATTGAGAACGAGACGTTCAATACGCTAAAGAACCAGGGATATAATTTTGAGCACAATTACGGCCATGGATACAACAATCTGTGCTCTGTTATGACGATGTTGATGATGCTGGCCTTTTTAATTGACCAAGTACAGCAATTATGTTGCAAGGAATATCAGCAGGCAAGAAAACATACTGGCGCCTTTTTCGCGCTTTTTGAAAAGGTGCGCGTACTCTTAATGTATGCCTGCTGGAATTCATGGCGAGAACTGCTCATATTCATCGGGCAACCGGACACCCGGGCACCGCCCGACACGAACACGCCTGTCTTTGCTTTAAAACAGTAACACCAACCGCATTTTTTCAACGATCATCGGCGGGTGAGGCTTTTTATCGTCTCATAACAATAAATGATGGAAATTTGATCAATAATACTCGTTGTCGGTGGGGGATTTAGGATGAAATTTAAGATGGCTTAGCGCTATTGGATAAAATTTATATAATTTAGGGAGTTAGGTGATTTTAGCGGGAATCGCTGTGGATTTTATTGTTCACAGCGCTGATTTGTTTTGTGGTGCTGGTATGGGGTACTTATAAAACCTACCAGCTTGCTCCACCTTTACCGCAGCAATTTCAAACTCAATTTGGTCGATCAGTCATGACTGAAGAAGATATTGTTGCGGGCAAAGCAGGGTTTCAACGTGCTGATTTGATGGATTATGGAAGTCTGTATGGTATGGGTTCTTATTTTGGCGAAGATTACACTGCAAAATATTTGCTGCGGTTAGGGCGGCTTGTTGAAGAAAAAATAGCACAAGCACGTTACGGAAAATCGTTTGCTGATTTGGCGGAAGAGGAGCAATATTTAGCCCGAAAAACGATGCAGCGTGAATTACAGAGCACCGATTTAAGTGCACCCATCTGTGTTTTATCAACATCAGTTTCCGATTCAATAGTACAATTAAAACAAGAAATTGCATCTACATTATTGAATCATGATGCAAAAAAAGGTTGGACAAAAGCCTATAGCTTAGATGAGCAAAGTGCGGTGCAAACGGCCGAATTTCTTATTTACTCCTCATTGACTACCATTGCTCATCGACCAGGACAAAACAGTTCCTATACCAACAACTGGCCTTATGAGCCCAGCATGGGAAATAGCCCAACACCAGCTACCTTTTATTGGACTTGGGTCTCATTCTGTTTTGTGTTCTTAGGCTTTGGTGCTATTTTATACATTTATCATCATTATCTGAGCGTGCCTGACGACTCTCCCAGGACACCTCTATTCATGAGTTTTAAACCGCTTACATCAAGCCAGCGCAAAGTGGGTCAGTATTTCCTAGTCGTTGCAGTCATTTTGCTTATTCAAATTGGTGTAGGCGCTCTTATGGCTCATTACTATGTTGAGCGTGAAGGTTTTTATGGTATCGCGATTAATGACTATTTACCTTTTAACTTCCTGCGTGATGTTCACATACAAACACCAATTGTCTGGATTGCACTGTCTTGGATTAGCGCAGCAGTGTTTATGGCGCCCATAATTAGTAAAAAGGAGGCGAAAGGCCAAGGCTTTTTAGTTAGTGTTTTATTTTGGGTCACTCTGTTTGTTGTTGGCGGCGCCCTAATTGGTGATTATTTGGGGATTATGGGGTATGTCAACCAATATTGGTTTTGGATTGGTAATCAAGGGCTTTCTTATTTGCAACTTGGTCGCTTATGGCAAATTGGGTTTTGTCTTGGACTGTTTCTCTGGAGTTTTATTGTTTTTCGAGGCATGTGGCCTGAGTGGAAAACTGTTAAAGAGGCAACGATACAGTTTTGGACTGGTCGAATTCAATTGGAACATCTTTTTTGGGCAAGTACCGCGAATGTGGCAGTATTGTATTGCTTTGGCATGATACCGTTAACCGGTATTGAAAAATCATTTACTATTACTGATTTTTGGCGTTGGTGGGTCGTTCATCTTTGGGTCGAGCAATCGTTTGAGTTTTTTGCAGCGTGCTCAACCGCTTATCTTTTAATGGGAACCGGATTAGTGTCTCGTGTTCTTGCAGAGCGAACCATGTTTTTTGAAACCATTCTTATTTTTTTAGGCGGGGTGATTGGCACAGGACATCATTGGTACTGGACAGGTACGCCTGATATCTGGGTGCCGCTTGGTTCGATGTTTTCTTTTCTTGAGGTTTTGCCTTTAGTACTTCTTATTATTGATGCGATTGAACATCGACAGTTAATTAAACGTCAAGGTGATTTCACTTATAATTTGGCTTATCTCTATGTTTTAGGCGCATCATTTTGGAACTTTGTTGGTGCAGGAGTATTTGGCGGAGGAACGCTTAATGCACCATTAGTGAACTATTATGAACACGGTACTTTTTTAACGCTCAATCATGCCCATACTGCTTTATTTGGCGCGTTTGGTTTACTTGGTCTTGGGCTTATTTATTTTTGTTTGCGTTATGCCGCAGGAGAGCGCCTACCGTGGAGCGATCGTTTAGGCGCCTGGGCATTTTGGCTTTATAACCTTGGTCTTTTGTTATGGATTGTACTTAATTTTTTCCCTATTGGATGGTCTCAATTAATGGACGTTTATGAGAATGGTTTTGCTCATGCCAGAAGTCTTGAGTTTTATAATACTACTTTGTTATGGCAATGGTTACGGTTGCCAGGCGATGTGGTTTTTGCTTTGGGTGCACTCTTCATGGCTTATGATTTCATCAGCAAAGTGCGGCCTTTTTTCCCGAAACTGGAGAAATTATTTATGAAAAAAACAACATCTGTCCTCCAATCAACTTAAAGGATACATGGGCTGTAGAATTAAACTGTTGATAAAAAATACGAATCCCAAATATGAGGCTTAATAATAAGTATTTAAGTTTGAAGCATATGTTGCCATGCCTCAATGATCATAACCATGGCTAATGTATCTAATTCGCAGTATCTCAATAAAGCGTTTCTAAGTTCTTCTCTTTCAAAATCACTCATATTGGTAAACTGTAATTTTGCATAAGCTATAGTTGCTGCACCACCTTCTTTTAAGTCTTTATTATCAAATAGAAAGGAGGCATCTTCATCAGAAATATCTTTATTGATTGGCGGTAACAAATGGTAAGGATCTTTTATTTGGTTATTCTCTTTAACTATCCAGCATTGGTTTATAAAGTTATGGCTTTGCATTCCATTTATGGCACCATAAATTGGTTGATTATATTTTTCTTGAAGAAAATCTGATCGATTTAAAATTGCAGGAAATACTTGTTTAATTGAATTAGAACCATTGGTTAGAGGATCATAATAAAAACGTTTAACTAATTCCAAAATATCAACCATGCAACGCGGTCCTTCCCATTTTACCTTGCTATCAGATGGTGACTTTGTGATGGAGCGTATAAAGGAGCATAAATCATCTTTATCATTAGGAGGTTCAATCATTTGTTCTAGTTGTTCAAGAATAGAGTTGAGATAGGTGTTTTCATGGTTACTATATCTAAATATTGTTCCATCATCATTTTCTAATTCCATTTTTAGATAACGCACAAAGTCTATGCTTGGATCAACTCCAGGCTCAGAATTAAGATACTGGCCAACATGGGCAACTTGACCGTTTTCATTGAGTGTATGATGTGAGAATTGAAAGGCGATACCTTGATAAGGACGAGAACCCTTATTAAAAGGAATTGGCAGCATAGCTGTTTCAAAGTCTATAAAGTGAAGGGGATATCGCCATGAATCAATTTCAGTCTTTAGGTTTTCTTGATCAATCCAGACACTATTGTCTTGAGTTTTAATTTTTTCTATCTGCAGCCATTGCCTTTCTGTTCTGGAAATACCTGACTTATCCGATTCGTTTATTTTGAATTCTGTTTCGTTAATATCTTTTAGCTTGATTAGCCCTTGTTGAAAGTATTTCGGTTTATCTCGGCAATCCCATAAATCGAGAATTGTAGGGGCATTAAAATCTGTTTCTTTGTACCCTAATGATTCACGCCAACATTCTTTAAAACCAGATAGGAATTTGTCTGATTCATTTGTATTAAACTGGCAATCACCACATTCGCTTTTTGCTTTAGGGGGGAACTTCTGTCCACTAAAATATATTTTGCTGAAATTGTGAAACTGGTCTTTTACCGTTTGTTCTTCGTAATTTTTTTCTTGCCAAAATAATTCGATATGATGGTCAACATTTACTTCTTTTAGGATTTTTATCGATAAATCTTCTTCCGTTATTGGTGAAGTTAATGTGACAATAGCTTTACCATTGTTATCTTTTTGAACCAGGAACTTTTGATTTAAACCATCAGTTGGACAGATAGCATCTTTATCGACAAGCATTAAATAACTACTTATGGTGAAGGATGGGTAGAGTTGCTCCAGAACCCATTTTTGAAAAGCGATATCAGCAATATATGGCTGCCATTTTTTAGTTGCCATCTTAGATTCATCTTTTTTACTAATTGATTTTGCTTTAACTTCAATTATTTTGATATGCCCTGGTCTTTTTTGCAGGATATCAGCACGCAGAAAATAGTTTTGATATTGAAAGGAGGCCTCAAATACAGTTATTGAATCCCTTTGAATTAACTCTTGAGTTTTGTTTAGTGCCTCCGTTGTACTTGAGCTCTCAATTGATATGCCATCTGGAAAATAACATCTTGCCAATGCTTCTACTTGAGCGCCGCCTTCAGCCAATGCTTTTAGAAAAGAGTCTTCATCCAGTATATTTGTATATTCATCAGGTCGATCATAATACCAGAGCTTAGTTGGGCATTCTAAAGCCATTTTGAACTTTGATTTAGTGAGTAGCTTTGCCATCCCTATCTCTACCAGTATTGGTTTAAATATTCTTGTTATTAAGTTTAGTTGATAAAAATAAGAAGAATCTGGGGCAATAGATAGATTTATGAATTCTTTTGCGATGAAACCTATTTACAAAATAGCAAGACACAAGAGGCAGAGAACAAATTGGTGATAGAAATGAAGACTTAATGCGGTTTAATAAACAATTTATGCAAGACTATTTTATTGATTTTTCTCATGACCGAGGGATTTTTTGATGTTTTGTAAAGTTTCCATGCCGTTTTCACGATGAGCCATTCTATGGCAGTTAGAACATAACATCATAAGCTCTGATATACTTGTCTTGTGATCTATTTTCATTTGGGAAACGGGGATTATATGATGAGCCTCTATAAAGTTTTCACCAATCGAGCCATATACCTCTTCGAAGGAAAATCTGCATATTTCACAAAATAGTTTCCCTCCATTGGTTTTCTTAAATAGTTTTTTTGCTTCATTTATTAATTGAGGATTTCTTTCTCTTCTAAGATGAATAGATTGTATTAAACGGCCCTCTGGTCGAGTAAATACCATATCAATTTCGTTACTTTGATTATCATTATTAATGTTGAAATTCAAAAGATTAATTACTAAATTAGCTTGTTCGACACTTAGACTTAAATTTGTTTGTTGCCAATTTTTTGAAAAGCCATTAAATAGCTCATCTTTTAGTATTTCGTCAGTAATCATGCCAGCATTTAAATATATTTGTACTATTTTGATCCCAGCAACTAAACCAGATTCATTGATATCTTTTTTATCACTCCATAGATTCTCTTCTAGTGCTTTTGGATAGGTGATTTTATTTCTAGGATTTATTTCTTCTATTAGCCCACATGCAATAATACCTCGTGGATTTTTTGAATCAGACTTTGTTCGCCAGATAAATGCGGTGTCACCCATTTTTATATCTTGTTTATGCTGGTTAATTTGAAAATAAATATAATCATTGTGTTTGGAACAGTTAATCAGATATTGATTTATATCAAAACGTTGTGGGTTTGCCTGAAATAGCCAGCTCTTATATGTTTTTTTCATAGCACTATCTACATTGATCCCAATCATTTTTTCTTATCTCACCAGTTTGATAAAATTGTCGAACAAATTTGATATATTCTTCAAAATCGGAGTTTTCTTCTAGGATTCTATTCACATTATCCCAATCAACTTGTGGTTTTTCTCTTGCTGGTATTTGGATTTGACTCTCTGCTGGATTCTCGGTATTGAGTTTAATAAATCCTATACCATGTAGGCTAGATAAAATTCTTAGCTCATGTGCTGCCTTATCATCTAGCACATTTGCAACTAAATAAGCAAAATTTGCCCAGGAGGAGTTGCTTATTGTTTGAAAAAATACTTCTCTCAGATTTGAGAGATTAATATTAACTTTCACCTCAAAAGACCAAAGCTTAGTTTTTTTGTCATAATAATGTTGAACGCACTCTTTAACCTCATGTTTCCAATGCCGACTCAAGTCTTCAAGACCAACAATGTCAGGGTGCAGCCATTTGTTTCCGCCTCTTCCATATCGATTACTTGATTTTTTCTCATCTATTCTTTTGCTATAAATTTTTAACTCAGTCCATAAAAAGTCTGAAAGTATCGGATACAAGCCATGTTCTCTTAATCTTTGATTAATTTGGCCTGGTGCATTGTAAACATTCTCTTCAGATAATCTTATTTCATCACTATCAGATAATTCGGTATAGTAATACTCCCTGGGACGGTCGGCTGTAGTCTTAATATTATCCAGTTCAAAGTCGGTGTTTTTTGCTGTAATTTCTCTAACGAGTTGATTTATTAAGGCCTCATCTGTATCTAAAGGAATTACAGTAGCTTTTGAGGATTGTTGTTTTTTCTTGCACTCATCAGGAAAATTAGCAAAAATCCACTCAGCAATTTCTTTAGCTGTAAATTTTTGTCCTTGGTTTGACTTGAGAAAGTCTATCGTTTTTTTTCTTAAATTAAGTGCCATATTGATAATTCCTCGTATAATAACTCATCAAACCTGAAATTTGTAATCTCGTAGGCCTTGATTATGTTACTCCTTTGCTCTTATAAACAGTTCTTTGGTATTGGATGCAGGATTAACTCGCTCATCAATATCAAATATATCTGTTTTTCCCTTGACTAAATCGCTTAATTTTTTATAACCATATCTTCTTGAATCAAAATCTGGTTTTAATTTCGCTAGATAGCTTCCAAAAACAGAAATATAAGCCCAACCTGAATCATCATATGAATTATCCAGCGCTTCTATGATAAATTCTTTTGGGAAAGTTGATGCATCTGATTTTTTGGTGGTGTCAGAGTTTCCGGCATTCTTTTTAGTTTTCACTGTTTTTATCTTTTTAGGTTGTAACAGCTCAATGGATATAAATTTATTACAAGAATTTCGAAAAGACTCCGGTGTTTTTTCTTCACCAAAGCCATAAACTTTTAACCCTTCCTCACGAATACGGGTTGCAAGCCCTGTAAAGTCACTGTCGCTGGAAACAATACAAAACCCATTTAATTTTTGTGTATAGAGTAAATCCATCGCATCAATAATTAATGCGCTGTCACTGGCGTTTTTCCCTACCGTGTTTCTGAATTGTTGAATAGGCTTGATGGAATATTTTTGTAAAACTTTTCTCCATTGAGAATTATTTGGGAGAGTAAAATCACCATAAATTCTATTTACAATAATCTCACCATATCGAGAAATTTCATTAATTAGGTATTCAATATTAGATGCTGATGCATTATCTGCATCAATCAGAACAGCAAGTTTAGAGGTATTCGGTTCATTCATTTTATGTACCACTATTTGAGTAAAAACAATAAAAATAATAAGCAAACAATAATCGAACTAGCCAAGCAAAATTGATTATATTTTCGTGTCTGTTGAGTCAAACCCCGCGCTTCTGTCAGTGAATCAGAGATCAGATTTTTAATGACGTGAGTAAATTCACTGGTGGCCTGTTTCAGTATTTTGTCCATAGCCTCTTTACTGCTAGACAATGCAGCATTAAGTATTTTCTCAGCTTTGTCTTTAGCATCATCCCTCCATTGAGAGGAAATGTACTCCATTTCCTCTCTGAACTGCGCCAACATGACCGTTTGTGCTTGTCGTGATTCCTCAATCAGTCTTTGGTTCATGGTCTGCAGGATGAGAATTGGATCATCCTTGCTTAAAACCACCCCATGCCTAAAAGCGATCTCTTGAATAGTTGCATCCCATTTATCAGTCATTAGATCACCTTAGCATTGTCTAATTGATTAAACAGTTGATCGCGAACGATTTTTAAGCGTTGACGAGTCATAATGCTTTTCTCTTGTGTACCCAGTACTTCATCGAAGGTCAGTTTTTGTTGAAGCATTTCGGTTAAATCTCTGCCGTAGGTTTCTTTTTTCAGATCGGGGATTTGAATTAAGGCTGATATTCTGTCTTTATTATCTCGGTAGGCTTTCAACTGTTCAAATGCTTTTCCTTCATGCTCTATGGCTCCCCAATAGGGATTAAGCCAGACAACAAATTGTGCTTCATTTGCAAACTGGTCAATCAGTTGTGCGAAGCCATTAATAGTATCGAATAAGGCTTGGCCACCGGTGATGACAGTATGAATCACCATTTCATGACCTAATTCCTTTAACAATGCGGGAATTTGGTTACTAATGAGGTAATGAGATAGTGGCACAAACGAACTGGCTCCGTTGTCGATGACTACATCAGTAGTTGTTGAGGCAATTTTTTCGATGAGGGCATCAAAAAGACGGGGGTTGATTTCATCACCGCTCATGACTTGAATATGATCGACGTTGAGGGCTTTAAAGCCATGAAAGGTTGAATTGATGGGGTCGGTGTCAATACACAGCGGGGTATGGCCTTTGTGTTGTTTGTATTGTGCAGTTGTTGCTGAAATAAATGATTTGCCGACACCGCCTTTTCCCTGCAGTGTGATATGTATTTTTGCCATTACAAGAGTTCCTCCAAGTTAGGTTTTGGATTAAAAGTAAAACCGCGAATTTCAGTTTTTGTCTTACTTTTAGCCTTTTCATCTTCCTTGGTGTTCTCCTGAATAGATGGCTTTTTTTCTGCAGCAATCAAACGTGCTACATAGCCACAAAAAGTTTTATATGAAAATGAGATTTTACCTTCCTCAACTAAGGTTTCCCAGACAAGCTTTATAGACCAGCCGTCAGCTAGCGCTGAAGCGATATCATTTTTTAAAGCAAGAAATGCGGCTTTATTTACAGATTTAGCAGAGGCTTTTCTTACCATTTGCTTTGCTGCGATTCGTTCGCTGAGGGAGTTTCCCATGTCATACCATCAACTTATTATTGTTCTCTTTCTGATAGTACAAACTATTTTATTGCTGTGCAATGAGTTAAGTTATTTTCTTTCCTTTTGGCGTAATTAAACATCATCAAAAGCGTACAAATATGTAATTTATCGTAATAATTAGTAATTATTAGAAATTAATTTGGTTTTAAAGCAAAGAGCCTTGAAATTACATAAAATTACCTGATAGTATGCTATTAGATGAACTTAAAACGCAGGGCAAGATAGGTGAAGTTAGCTAACCAGCAAGCTGGCTACCAAACTCCACAAGCCTTATTCGCACCTTCGGTGCTCAACGAAAACCCTATTTTTTGAGGTCAAATCAATACCCAAAGGATTGCAAACCACTTAATTAAGAGGTCAGCATCCTTATGGACGATAAGCTCAAAACACCCACCAGAAAAAATGGCCGTCATCTTCGTGTTCCTGTTCTTCCTGATGAAGAAATTCAAATTAAATCGAATGCAGCTACTGCTGGCCTTTCAATTGCCGAGTACTTAAGACGGATCAGTCTCGGTTATCAAATTCAAAGTAGTGTTGATAAGGATTATGTACTGCAGCTAGCCAAAATTAATGGAGACTTAGGGCGGCTTGGGGGATTGTTAAAACTATGGCTGACTCAGGATAAACGTGTTGCGCACTTTGATCTCCAAACAATAAGAACATTGTTAAATCGTATTCAAACCACCCAGGATACGATGTTTGAAGTGGTGAAAAAATTATGATTATTCGCCATATTCCTATGAAAAAAACAAGACTTAGTAGTTTTTCAGGTCTTGTTAAGTACCTTTGTAATGAACAAAACAAACAGGAGCGTGTCGGCAAAGTCAGACTATCAAATTGTAATAGTATCGATCCCATTTGGGCTGTTCAGGAGGTATTGGCTACACAGGCTAAAAACCAGAGAGCGACGGGCGATAAAACCTACCATATGCTCATATCTTTCGCGTCAGGTGAAAACCCCTCAGATCAAGCTTTACGGAAAATAGAAGAAAGGGTGACGTCTTCCATAGGCTTTAAAGAACACCAAAGAATCTCAGTCGTTCATCATGACACAGACAATCTTCATATTCATATTGCGATTAATAAAATTCATCCCAAAACCTTTAATATGATTGAACCTTACAGGGCATATAAGACTTTTGCCGAGATTGCATTCAAGCTCGAAATTGAATTAGATCTTAAAATAACTAATCATCAAACTCGTAAAAACCGTTCAGAAAACCTTGCTGACGATATGGAACACCATTCAGGTATTGAGAGCCTGATTAATTGGATGAAACTCCACTGTAAAGAAAAAATTGAAGCAGCTAATAGCTGGATGGAGATTCATAGTGTTTTGGCAGAACATGGATTAATGATGCGTGTTAAAGCTAATGGTTTTGTATTTTGCAATGCCCAAGGACTTACCGTAAAAGCAAGTTCAATTTCCAGAGCATTTTCTAAAAAAAATCTCGAATCCAGGCTAGGTTCATTTATATCATCTCTTTCTGAAGATAATGTTCTCTCGCCTAATGTTTATCGTTATGAACCATTAAATAAAAAAGTACTTGGTTCCAATCTATATGCTGAATATCAGCATGAAAAATCACACAATAAACCCTTTATTACAGAAAAGCTCAAGCAGTTACGCGAGGCTAAAGTCAAACTTATTGAAAAGGCGAAAAAGCGAGGGCGAATTAAACGAGCGGCTTTAAAATTAATGAACCTTTCTAAAGTACAGAAAAAGTACTTATATCAGCACATAAACAAAACGCTGCTTAATGATATTAATAACATAAGGAAAAATTACGAAAAGGAACGTAGCCGTCTAATAGACTCTCGCCAAAACAAAACCTGGGCTGATTGGCTGAAACAGAAAGCGCAAGGTGGCGACCAGGATGCTTTAGTGGCAATGCGTTATCGTAATCGTAAAAATAACCATGATTACACCATATCGGGTACAGACTCAGTTTTTCCTTCTTTAAATTTTGGACAAATCGACTCTGTTACTAAAGAAGGAACTGAGATTTATAAAAAAGATAACAGTGTTATTAGAGACAATGGAAAAGAAATTATCATTTCTAAAGGCGGGTCTATTCCTGCGCTTAAAAGAGCATTGGAAATGGCAAGGCAGCGCTATGGTGACTGTATTTGTGTGAACGGGTCGCCACTATTTAAAAAGATTATTTTGCAAATTGTTATTCAATATCAAATGCCAATCACGTTTGCTGATTTGGATTTGGAAAACCAACGTCAAAAACTAAATTCTGAACAGGAGAAATCTCATGAACAATCAAGATCAAACGGACAAAACCATCGAGGAAGAACTCCAGGAGGCTATGAAGCTTCTGGAACAACCAATGGATATAGAAGAGCTAGTACAAAGCCCAACTCTTTCTGCTTTAGAAAAGGCTCGCCAGCCCAAGATCACAACAGCCTGCGAAACCTGTCCAAATGCGATGTGGTTCAGTTCACCGGAGGAGGTCAAGTGCTATTGCAGGGTGATGCACATGATCAGCTGGAGCGGCAAGGATTCCAACCTGATAACAATGTGCGACGGAAAGTTCCTAGATTAAAGTGGAAACGAAAAAATCACAAACAATAGATTAATTAAAGCTCAGTTTCATATTGATAGTGAAATCAAATCAAAATTATTGGATAAAAAGGTATTCATGAGTCGATTGACACAACTTCTATTTTCAATAGCCTTAGTAGCATTGTGTATACTTGACATATACCCCATCCAGGTATATACCTATAGGGGTATATAGGAGAAAAATTATGCCCAAACATCCAGAGCATCATCAGGAGTTGTCCCGACTAAATCGAGTGACAGGCCAACTTGAAGGTATTAAGCGGATGATTGAAGAGCAGCGTTATTGTGTGGATATTTTGTCGCAATTGCGTGCTGTTCGTAATGCGGTAAAAACTATTGAGCTCGGCGTGCTTGAGCGCCATGTTTTAAATTGTCTTAATGAGGTTGCTTGCCATGGCAGTCAGGAATCGCGTCAGGAAAAAATGGATGAGATAATGGGCTTGCTTAAAAAATACGATTGAGGTGAATGATGAGTCCACATAATCACAAAACCCAGCACACCAAAGAGGAGCACAGTTGTTGTGTTCATCAACATAAAAACCCTCCTGTGTCTCGTGTTGATAAAACGACAGAAAATACAATGTATACCTGCCCAATGCATCCGCAAATTCGTCAAGACAAACCCGGAACTTGTCCCATTTGCGGCATGGCGCTTGAACCTGAACAAGTGAGTTTAACAGAGCAAAAAAATCCTGAATATCAGGACATGTTTTGGCGCTTCATTGTGGCTTTTATCGCCAGTATTCCCATTGTTATCTTAGCGATGGGTGAACGCTGGTTGAGCGCATCGATTCCAGTGTCCTTATCCTTATGGCTTCAAGCAATGCTGGCCACAGTAGTGGTTTGGGGTTGTGGCTGGCCATTCTTCGTTCGAGGTTGGCAATCGCTTCGAGCACAACGACTGAATATGTTTACTCTAATTGCCTTAGGTACGGGAGTTGCCTGGGGGTATAGTTTAGTAGTAGTTATTTTCCCCCAATGGTTTCCCCTTCATTTGCAAGAAAATGGGATGATTCCGGTATATTTTGAAGCGGCAGCAGTCATTACGACTTTGGTGCTTTTAGGTCAAGTATTGGAGTTGAAGGCGCGAGAGCGCACAGGAGATGCTATTCGCGCGTTGCTTCATTTAAATCCTACAGTCGCTCACCGATTAAATGATCATGACAAAGATGAGGATATTACACTTGATGAGGTGCGCGTAGGGGACAGATTACTAGTGCGTCCGGGTGAAAAAATCCCGGTTGATGGGGAGTTGATTCAGGGTCAAAGCGATGTCGATGAGTCCATGCTAACCGGTGAACCTATGCCTGTTGCAAAAGAAATAGGCAATCACGTCATTGGTGGGACCCTCAATCAACAAGGAAGCTTCATTATAAAAGCCGCCCAGGTGGGCAAAGATACGTTACTTGCTCGTATTATTACCCAAGTCAGCGAAGCGCAACGCACTCAAGCTCCTATTCAACGGTTAGCCGATGCTGTGTCAGCCTGGTTTGTGCCATTGGTTTTAGGGATTGCAGGGCTTTCGTTTCTCGTCTGGTTTTTAATAGGGCCTGAGCCTTCTTTAAGTTATGGACTAATTGCTGCTATTTCCGTACTGATTATTGCCTGCCCTTGTGCTTTGGGGCTTGCAACGCCTATGTCAATCATGGTGGGGATTGGTGAAGGCGCACGACGTGGTATCTTAATTAAAAACGCAGCTTCTTTAGAGCTATTACGAAAAGTCGACACACTTGTTGTGGATAAAACAGGAACATTGACTCAAGGCCATCCGGCGTTAACCCAAATTATCCCAAGTAAGCATTGGCAAGAAAATGAACTGCTGCGTCTTGCGGCATCCCTTGAGCGTCATAGCGAACATCCACTGGCTAAAGCCTTACGTGATGAAGCGCTAAAACGCCAAATTACTCTGGAAGAGGCTACAGATTTTATTGCAGTCAGAGGTAAAGGCGCTCAAGCCAAAATCAATGATGCGATTATTGCCATTGGCAATGCCCATTGGTTGTCTGTTCCTGATGATGAGATTCCTGATGCGGCATTAACAGCACAAAAAGAGGGAGCTACTGTGATTTATCTGACGGTCAATAAACAATTAGCCGGTGTCTTTACAGTAGCCGACCCTATTAAAGAGTCGAGCCAACATGCGGTCGCCTCCTTAATAAAAAAGGGCATTCAAGTTATCATGCTCACCGGTGATAATGCCATGACAGCTAAAGCGGTAGCGCAACACGTAGGCGTTCAGAACGTCATTGCTGAAGTATTGCCGGATGAAAAAAGCAATGTGATTCGCGAACTACAACGAAAAGGACATGTGGTCGCAATGGTTGGTGATGGCGTTAATGATGCGATTGCTTTGGCAACAGCAGATATTGGTATTGCGATGGGAACGGGTAGTGATGTAGCGATTGAAAGTGCTGGTATGACGTTATTATCGGGCGATTTAAATAAGCTTTTGGAAGCCTATGAGCTCTCCGTGCATACGGTAAAAAACATCCATCAAAATCTCTTTTTTGCCTTTATTTATAATGCACTGGGTGTGCCTGTCGCGGCAGGTGTTCTTTATCCACTAACAGGGTTATTGCTTAACCCGATGATAGCTGGCGCTGCTATGGCGCTAAGTTCAGTGTCAGTGATTGTCAATGCGTTGCGTTTGCGCCATAAACTGGCATGATAGAACAAGAATAACTATATAAAAAAACCAATGTATTTTAGGGACAGAGTATACATCATGATGAAACAAAGCTGGGGCTTAAAGTATTTGGTGGTGAGCATTATGGTGCTAATGCCAGTCCTCGTATATGCCAAGCCTCCTTTAGGTCTTAAAGAGCTCACCCAGTTGGCTATTCAACACAACAAAGATTTAAAAGCAGCGCGTTTCGCCATTGCAATTGCGGAGGCTCGTCTGATTCAAGCAGGGTTATGGTCTAATCCGACTTTAAATTTAAATAATAATGATGATAGGGTATTTAATAACGAGGGCGAATATTCTCGCAGTATCAATTTTAATCAAGCTTTTCCCATCTCCGGCCGTATAGCTAAGCAAAAAATCATCGCGCGTATCGATATTGTTCGCGCACAAGCTGAGGTTTTTGAGGCAACACGCCTACTCAGTGCAAAAGTCGCGAATGCCTATTATGCAGTGGTAGTTGCCGAAAATCGCATGCAACAACTTAATTATCTACAAAATATTAACCAGGAATTAGTGCGTGTCATTCATAACCGTTATCATGCTGCCGAAATTTCTAAATTGGATGATAACTCTGCCCGCATCGAATACGCACGCATTAAACAAGAAAAACAACTGGTAAAAACTCAGTTGATAAGCCAATACGCACTCTTAAATCAACTTATAGGACAAGCTCCTAATACACCGTTGCCAGTTCAAAAATCCATTAAGATAGCAAAAAATCTTCCTCCTTTAGGAGTACTTACCCAGCACGCCTTGAATCATCGTCCTGACAGACGAGGGCTATTGTTAGCAGGCCAGCGTGCAGGGGCTGATAGACGCCTGGCACAAGCTGAACGCTTTGCCGATTGGAATGTAGGTGTTGGGGTACAGCAAGATAAAATTGTGGTGGAAGGAGCGCCTCCCCAACAAGCAGACCGCACCTTAGGTATTTCGTTATCGATTCCACTGCCGTTATTGAATCGTAACCAGGGAAGAATTTTAGAAACAAGTGCAACAGGCACCCAGGCAATGATGTCCATTGATGCCTTAAATCTTACTATTGAAACAGAAGTCGCCAGCAATTACGGTCAACTTAATGCACTTAAAACAAGTGTGGTACAAACGCAAGGAACCTCTCTTCGTTTAGGACTTGAGAATGTGACACTTGCCCGTGAAGCCTATCAAAATGGGCAAGTCTCTTTTCTTAACGTCTTGCAAGTCCAACGGCAACAAAACGAGGTACAGATGGCCTACTTAACGACCGTGGGGCAGTATTTTCAATCCTATGTCGCCTTATGTACCGCTATTGGAGCACCGCATTCAAGTGGATTCTGTTCTTATTTATCCCCAACCAAGGAAGTGACCAAATGATTCATGCACCTCATCGTATCTGTCAAAGGGTAGGGTTTCTTTTTTTACTGGGTGTTCTCATTCATCCCTCATGCCTGATGGCGCATGGAGAGGAAATTGAAGTAAATGAATCGGGTCCTGCACAAACTGTTACACTGACGCCCGAACAAACAAAGATGTTGGACATTGAGGTATCTGAAGCAACTTCTCGTCCTATGGGTGAGTATTTGATATTAAATGGTCAAATCCAATTGTTACCCAACGCACAAGCCGATGTCAGTGTACGCATTAGTGGTGCCGTGACTGAACTGGTTGCCAACCTAGGCGATACAGTGACCAAAGGACAGGTCTTGGCTACCGTGCAATCTCGTTTAATTGGCGATCCTCCACCCAGTGTGGCGGTAAAAGCGCCCATATCAGGTGTTATTGATGCACGCAATGTCAATTTAGGACAAGCAGTAGAACCTAATACCGTTTTGTTTCACATCAGTAACCGCGCGCAATTGTTGGCCATTGCCCAAGTGTATGAAGAAGATTTAGGCAAAATTAAAGTAAGCCAAGACGTCAATGTACATGTTTTAAGCTATCCAAAACGTATTTTTCCAGGAAAAATAACACTTATTGAGCCCAATTTAGATCCCTTAACGCGCAGTGTTAACGTACAAATCGGTCTTGATAATAAAGAAGGACTACTAAAGCCTGGTATGTTTGTGCGTGCTAATGTGGTACTGCGCTTTACCCAAGCGGCACTCACAATACCTAATAACGCCGTACTTGAAATTGATAACGCTACTTTTGTTTTTGTAAAGAATGGCAAAACTTATGACCGAACGATAATCAGTATTGGCGCTCGTGATGAGAAGTACACCGAAATTAAAGAGGGTTTGGTACCGGGTGATGAGGTTGTGACTCAAGGAAATCGCCAATTGTATACTTTATCCTTAAGCGGTGGCGGCACCCAAAAAAAGGGTGAGAAGGAGTCCCACTAATGTTTACTCGATTAATTGCTTGGTCAATCCATAATCGTCTTTTGATTTTAGCCTTAACGCTTGTTCTTTGTCTTTTAGGTGGTTACACCTTAAAACAAATGCCGGTGGATGTATTTCCGGAGTTTGCTCCACCGCAAGTTGTTGTACAAACCGAAGCGCCTGGTATGGCAACCCAAGATATTGAAACGCTGATTACCTATCCATTGGAAAGTGCCATTAATGGCACGCCAGGGGTTGCTAGTGTACGTTCTAAAACCTCCGTTGGTTTATCAACAATTACGGTGGTTTTTGATGATAAAACTGATATTTATCGAAATCGGCAACTCGTTAATGAGCGTATTCAACAAGTGAGCAACAGACTTCCCCCAGGCGTAAATCCACCGGTGATGCTCCCCGTTACCTCAGCTGTTGGCTGGCTTGTAAAATATGCCTTAATCAGTGATACACAAAGTCCTGAAACATTACGTACGATTGCGGATTGGACAATTAGACCCAGGATTTTGGCGTTAGGCGGGGTCGCTTCTGTGGTGTCCATTGGCGGAGAGGTGAAACAATACCAGGTGCGTTTAATTCCTGAACGGATGCTTGCGTATGCTATTACCATTGAAGAGGTACGGCAAGCGTTAACAACAGCCAACCAAAATGTGCCTGGTGCCTTTGTTCACCAAGCAGGTAGCGAGCTTGTTGTAGGGACGATGGGACGAATCCAATCCTTGGAGGATATTAAAAAAACCGCCATTACCGTACGAAAAGGGGTTCCAATCACTATCAATAACGTGGCAATAGTCGCCTTTGGTGGGGAAATTAAGCGCGGAGATGGTGCGTATAATGGGAAGCCTGCGGTGATTGGCACTATTTCTAAAGCATTTGGTGCCGATACGGTGACAACGACCGCCAAAGTGGAGGAAGCATTAGAACACATTAAAAAAACACTTCCCGCAGGGGTTGAGTTAAATACCGAGGTCTTTCGTCAAGCCAATTTTATTGAATCTGCAATTCATAATTTAACCCGTGCACTTTTAGAGGGCGCTATTATTGTTATTGCCATATTATTTGTGTTTTTAATGAATTGGAGGGCTTCATTCATTACGTTTCTTTCCATGCCTGTATCCTTTGTCATTGGTTTATTAGTATTGCACTATTTTGGCATTGGTATTAACTCGATGACGCTAGGTGGGATGGCCATTGCAATTGGGGAGGTGGTGGATGATGGCATCATCACCGTAGAAAATGTGGTGCACCGATTAAGAGTAAACCGCCAAGAAATCCATCCTCTACCCGCCATCGAAGTCGTCTTTGACGCCGTTCTTGAGATACGAAGCTCAGTCGTATATGCCACCATTATTATTAGTCTCGTCTTTCTGCCCATTTTCTTTCTGTCAGGAATTGCTGAACGCATTTTTAGTCCTTTAGCCATTGCATATATTGCTTCTGTCTTGGGCTCACTAGTGGTGTCTATTACCATGGTACCTGCGCTTTGTTATCTCTTATTGGTTCGAGGTCAGGAAAAAACACGCGATACTGATGTGAGTTTGCATGCATTGTCTCAGCGCGAGCGTCACTACGGATTAGAGCAAAAGGATGGGCAGGAGACTGAGTCTGAAACACGTTTTGTAGTGGGGCTTAAGCGTTATTTTTTAATTGCATTACACTGGTCTTTAGCACACCTTAAAACGGTAATTGCCATCGCACTGGCCGCTTTTTTGTTTGCCTTAGCCTTACTTCCTTTTTTTGGTACTTCTTTTTTACCGGAGTTTCATGAGGGAAATTTCATAGTGGCCATGAGTACCTTGCCTGGCACGTCGTTAGAAGAATCAATGCGATTAGGACAACAGGTGCAAAAAACCTTACTGCGCTACCCCCAAGTTATCTCTATTTCCCAACGTGCTGGACGAAGCGAGCTTGATGAAGATGCATTGCCCCCCAATGTCAGTGAATTTGATGTGCGTCTTGATTTTGATAAAGATAAATCCATGCCTCCAGATGAATTATTACGACGTATTCGCGCTGATTTAGCCAATATTCCAGGGACTGTGTTTAATGTCGGGCAATTTATTGCTCATCGCATGGATGAGGTACTATCCGGGGTTCGTGCGCAGGTGGCAGTGAAGCTATTTGGTGATAATTTATCCACGTTAAATGAGTTGGGACGCTCTTTAGAAGCAGTCTTAAAATCTGTTCCAGGTGTGGTCGATGTCAACAAAGAGCAGCAAATTAATGTGCCGCAAGTCATTATAAAAATTGACCGTGAAAAAGCAACACGTTATGGCGTGAATGTGGGGCAGATTTCTGAAGACGTCCAGGTGCTTTTAAACGGGGTGAGTGTATCGAGTGTTCTAGAAGGCCAGCGTACGTTTGATTTATACCTTCGTATGGATAAGACCGGTCGTGACAGCATTAAAGCTATTGAAAACATGCTCATTGATGCACATGGTCAGGCAGAGGGAAATTTAGGCCAAATTCCTTTGCGTGCGGTGGCTGAAATTAAGGTCGAACCACAACCTTTTGCCATTAATCGGGAAAATGTCCAGCGGTTATTGGTGATTGGCTTTAACGTCCAGGGACGTGATTTAGGCAGCGTAATAGCAGAAGTAGAGCAAGAAGTGCAAGAAAAAATTAAACTTCCAGCGGGGTACTTTATTCAATACGGTGGCCAATTTGAAAGCCAGCAACAGGCTTCCAAAGTGATTCTGACCTTTGGTGGTTTGGTTATTTTTATTATGCTTATTTTGCTGCACAAAGCCTTTGGTACCTTTAGAGAAGCTCTGTTGGTCATGTTTAATTTACCTTTAGCGTTAATTGGTGGGGTCATTTCGCTCTATATCGCCAGTGGTGAGATGAGTGTGGCGGCAATGATTGGTTTTATTACCTTGTTTGGGATTGCCGCACGAAATGGGATTATTTTAGTTAGTCACTATAATCAATTGCGTTTGCAAGGAAAAACTCGTGAGCAAGTGGTTATTGATGGTACGCTCGATAGATTAGTGCCTGTGTTAATGACGGCAGCTACCGCAGCGCTTGGCCTTTTTCCACTCCTTTTGGGATCACCTGCCGGAAAAGAATTAGAACGGCCTTTAGCCCAAGTACTATTAGGCGGGTTATTGACGTCAACGGTGCTTAATATGTTTGTGGTACCGACAGTCTATAATGCCATCGAACAATGGCGCGAAAAACGAAGTGCTTTAAAGGATAAACAACCAGGAGAAACACTATGAAGCAAATACAGCGTAACAGTAAATCGGTATGGCTTAGTTTAATCATGAGCCTTTTTATTTGGACAATACCATTAGAACTTTTTGCCAATACAAATGAACCTCCCAAAATAACTATCCCTTCCACTGTTCCTGCCATTTGGAAGGCTATAGAGGAACATAGTGCATCGATAAATCAGGCATTAAAAGAAAACCAATTAGCTTCCATTCATGAGCATGCGTTTGCTATTCGCGATTTAGTCAATGCACTTCCTGCTAAAAGTCTGGATTTATCGGATGAACAGAAAAAGACTTTGCAGAATAACTTAAGCTTTGTTGCGCAATTGGCTACACGTCTTGATAAAACAGGTGATGCAAACGATAAAGAGGGGACACAAGCGAATTGGGATAAATTGGAAAAGATATTAACTCAATTACGCGAGCTTTATCAAACCCCACAGTCTAATTAAGGATTACATTAGATGAAATTGTTTTATTGTGTTCAAGGAGTACTATTAAGTACGTTGGTTTTAGGACAGGCTCTTGCAAGTCAAGAGCCTGTACCTCCTAAAGCGAGTGACCCTACAGTATTGTTGATTAAAAAATTCCAAACCGAAGTCGATGGGAAACCAGCCGAGTTGTTTCGCATTGAACAGCCCGATGGCACATGGGGATATAAAGGGGTCAAAGGTCAAGTATTTGATGCGATTGTAAAAAATCAAACGGATAAGCCGACCGTCTTACATTGGCATGGTCTTATTGTTCCTAATGATCAAGATGGGGTACCTTATGTGACGCAAGCACCTATTCCCCCAGGTGGCGAGTATCATTATCATTTCATACTTAAACAGTCTGGGACTTATTGGATGCATTCGCATCATGATTTACAAGTACAGCAATTTTTATCAGCGCCTTTGATTATCGCTGATCCAAACGATAAGGTGAGTGATAAAGAGGTTACTTTCTTTATCGGAGATTTTAGTTTTAAAAAACCAGAAGTGATTCTAAGTGAGTTAAAAAAAGGGCAAATGACCCACATGCATCATGGCAGTGGGATGTCTTCTATGCCTATGGATAATGCGGCACCTGATTTAAATGATGTCAATTATGATGCTTTTCTCACCAATTATAAAACTTTAAAAAATCCTCAAATCGTTCCCGTTCATCCAGGAGATACTGTTCGATTACGTTTCATTGCGGGTTCTGCAATGTCCAATTTTTTTATTAATACAGGTATTTTGAAAGGAGAGGCAATCGCACTCGATGGCCAATCGATTCAACCTGTACAATCTGAGCAATTTCAACTGGCTGTGGGGCAACGACTTGATGTCCTGGTGACTATTCCCCAGGGTGAAGCAGCATATCCTATTCTTGCTCAAGGCGAGGGGACGCAGATGCAAACGGGTTTAATACTCGCAACGCCTAAAGCGATTATTCCTAAACTTAATGAAATAAGTTCAAGTAAAGCAGGGGCTTTAAATTATGATCAGGAGTTTCAATTTAAAGCATTAAATCCACTGCCTGATAAAACACCTGGCCAAATCTTAACCGTTAATCTAGAAGGCGATATGATGCGCTATGTATGGACTATTAATAACCAAAAGTGGCCAGACATCAAACCTTTAATAGTTGATGAAAATAAACGCGTCGAAATGGTCTTTAACAATAAAACCACCATGGCTCATCCTATGCATTTGCATGGTCATGTATTTGAAGTAACTGAGATTGATGGTAAAAAAATAAAGAATGGTTTGTTGCACGATACGGTTATTGTGTTGCCGAAATCAACAGTGAACATTCAATTCGATACTGATAATCCTGGTAATTGGATGATGCATTGCCATATGCTGTATCATCAAGAAACGGGCATGATGACCCTAGTGAATTATCAAGATATTAAATTGCCAAAATTAATGATGCACCATTCGTTGTAAGCTCCATTGCAGTATCTGCAAGGAGCTTGAACATTAAGCCATTTTTTCGCATTCTTCAGCACATTGATAACATGCATCGGCACATCGCTTGCAGTGTTCCATGTGCTGATGCTTACCGCATTCATCGCCACAAGCCCGGCAAATTTTAGCACATAATCCACAAATTTCTTTAATAAAGGATGAGCCCCTGGCCATCATCTCTGCCGCAAGGGCGCAGATTGCTGCACAATCACGATCCAATGTAATACAACAAGCTAAGTCTTTACGGTTGTCTTCTTCGCTGCAAGCCGTTGCGCAATGCTCACATTCAGCCACACATGTTTGGCAGGCTTTAATACAGGCCTCATACTGTTGGTGGGACATGTTATTCTCCTTTGGATTGTTCACTTCCATACCATTGATTACGCCATGTTTTTAATTGCTCAATTTCTTTTTGTTGGGCGTCAATGATTTTCTGAGCCATTTCTTTGATTTCAGGATGTGTTGCATTTTTTAAAGCATCTTCTGCCATCATAATGGCAGCCTGGTGATGAGGTATCATCATATCAATGAAGCGTTTATCGTATTGGTTGTCTTTTTTTCCTAACTTGTCCATCATCATTTGATCCATGGCACTTTGGCATTTGGTCATTGAGCCCATCATACAAGCACAATTTTCTTTTGCCCAAAGTGTATTAGGGATTGTAATGGTAAGCGCAAGACTGCCGATAATTAACAATTTTTTAAACACTAGGCTTCTCCTTGTCCAGTTTTAAGAAATGATTTAATGGTTCCTTTTCGAACTATTAAGGAACTCAATAATTTTTATTACGTCTTTTTTAGTGAAGGGCTTATGAAAGACTCGCTCCTTGTTCTCTTCTGATAATGCATAATCTTCGTATGAAGATAAACCCATAATAGGTGCTTCTTTGCCAATATGCCAATTTTTCTTAATTTGATGAATCAAAGTATTTCGATGATTAAGGTTTATATCAATTAAAATAAGACCGTATAGTTAATATTAGCGGTGGCTCGAAAAATTCATACCACGGCCTCATCTGGTTCAGACTAGGAAATAAAAACGACATTATTCCTTCGCGATTGAAGCAGAGGATTATTTCTCTTAGCAACTCTATCAATATTAGGTTTAATCTGTCGTTTTACACCTTCAATTCCCAAAGCGCTGCGGTTTGACAAGTCATTAAAATCACTGAATTGCCTGGGGTTTGATGACTGTTCGCCTGGTGCAAAAGTTGGAAGAATGACAAAGCCTTTGACGACATCTGCTGCTTCGCCTCCTTTTTCTTTTCCGGGATTAATACCTTGAGTTAACTCAAGATGTTTGTCATCGTCAGCGGCTACAATGATTGGGGTATGAGGATATTGTTCATGCAGAGCTTTGGCAACGGATTTGAGATTGCCTGCATCAAAAGCTGAAACCACAGCCGGTAGCTCGGTTGCTTCTTTTATCGTTGCAGCGGTGGCATAACCCTCCGTTATCAAAATAACGGGTACATCTGCAAGCTTCTCAATACCTCCTAATACATGAAAGCAGCCTTCTTTCCTGGAATCCTTTGCAAACCGCTTAGCGCCATCTTTGTCAATGTATTGAACGGTCCAGATGGTGCCGTTACTATCGGTTGCCGGTATGCAGGTTAGTTTTTTTTCTTCATCAGTATACACACCCGAATGAACTTGAATACCTTTCGATTGCATATAAGGCGTGGGTTCCACAACCTCTGTCATCATGGATAATTTTTGCTTGAGTCTTAATGCAGTACTTTTTTGTTTGGCTTCAAGCTCACGTTGACGAGTTTGTTGATGCTCAAGCGCCTCTGCCTTGAGCGTTGCCTTCTGTTCATCAGTTAGAATGTAGCCCTTACATTTCCAGTTAAGCTCTGCTCCAGTTCGATTGTTTTTAATATATCCTGCTGGAACACCATCTAAATGGGCTACATAAAATCCTGCTTTTTCACTATTTTTATCACCCTCGGTGGGGATGCGATGAGGTTTGCCATCCATAATCGGATGCTCGCCTGAAACAATAGCATCAATGCTTATCAATGCCGCTTTAAATTCATCCGCAGGTATAAGCGCTTTATCCTGAGTCAGTATTTGATTTTCAGGAAGCCAGGCCTTGATTTTCTCAACAGGAACACCAGGGTTTGCATACCAACATTTTTGAACTTTATCCCAGGCAATACCTGGTGTTCCATCAGAGAGTTTTCCTATTGTGGATTTTGCAATCTCTTTTTGTTTGAAGGGGATGCTTAACCAGACCCTTTCAGAAGTGGTGTTTTCAGACGCCATAAAGACTTCCTCTTTTAGTTTATCATCCTTGATTTCAATAAGTTCTGTCAGTTGAATGTCTTGGGTTTGCTCTAAAGCACAGAGGTGATTAACTATTTTCTCTGCATCTGCGGATGCTCTGAATATTTCTAATGGTTCATCTTCCAAAACACGAATCCATGATTTGATATATGCAGTGTGTTGAGAAGAGTCATGCCCTATATCAAGCTCAGCACCTAAAAGCATGCTTGCAATTTCAGCTCTAAGCTCTTCTTTGGCATAGGCATCTGAACCAAAGGGATGGCCTAAATCTCTATCCAGTCTTGAAGGATGACCGCTCCAATGCCCTAGCTCATGCAGGGCGGTAGCATAATAGTTTGCCGCGGATTTAAATTGCTCTTTTGGTGGAAGATGGATACTGTCAGTTGATAACTTGTAAAATGCTCTGTCCGCTTCAGAATGAATAATGGCAGCACCAGAGTTATGTAGCATTTTTTCTGCTCTTTCAATTAAGGACCAGTCTGGCTCTTTTGCAATGAGTTCTGGCATATTATCAATTTGCGAGGCATGAAATACCGTTGCATAAAACACCTTGGGTCGTTCAAGATTCACGTGCACTTTTAGTGGATTACCATGCTCATCAAGTACAGGTTTACCAGTATTATCTTGTTTGATTTGTTCTTCATGAAATTTCCAATATTGAATCGTGGTGCCTTTTTCTCCCTTGCGAACCTGCGCATCCATACTTAGCGCTTGTTTATAAGTTAACCAACGGTTGTCATCACTTTGATTCAGCATCAAATACAATGCATTGATCCCTCGATAACGCTTACCTGTGACTGGATTATAAGGAACTTGACCATTACCTGTGCCTGGTTCCCATGGTTTTAGCCAGGGCGCGGTTCCTGCTTTCAGGCTTTCAATAATTTGATTGGCAACGACTTGATGGTAAGGCATTTTAGTCATAAATGGCCTCCATGGCGTCTTCTTCATTGAGTGCATCTTCAAAAAATGCTCCCATGATGTCAGCTTCTATCGGACTGACTTCGACAAGAAAGCCCGGGATTACTAAATCCTCGAATTTTTCTGAAATCACATCCATTAACTCGGTTTCATGACTCATGTGGTTTTCTCCCGTTTAATAATTACCCATATGGGTGTGATCATTCCCTTGATTTGTCTTGTGTGAACAAGACCATAATATCGACCATCGAATGACCATTCGCTTTGACTGGTCATCGTCATGATTTCATCTTCTTGAAGTTGATAATTCATCACCTGCCATTGAGGTAAAGCGCGGTTCATACCATCCTGTAATTTTGGTTTTGAATAGGGAATTAGCATTTGATTCACAAAAACCCCTTCATTTGTCACAGAGAGGATATCGCCAGATACAGCCACCACTTTTTTCATTAAATAACCATATCCATTACAGTAAAGACCATGGTCTATATAGCCTCTGTTCTTGGCTAATTTGAAAGACTGCCTATCATCGGGGCAAAAAATCACATAAGCATTTTTTAGCGGCTCTGTGCCGGTGATACGATATAATCCTACAGGAATGGATTCAGTAAGGTTTATCCTAAAGCCCATAGAATTGAACAATATGCCTGCAGCAATAGTACTTATCAGAAAAATAGCGATTATTATGGACAATTTTTTCATAACCTGATCACCTCATCCTCACTTAAACGAATACGTAAAATATCTGAGTGAGTAGGAGCCTCTACAGATGCTCTAGCCATGAAGACTGGATCTTTAAAATAAAGCGGTTGTTTACCATAGATAGCAGGGAAGCCCGCTGCATAAACAACCATATCCCCAGCTTCAATAATCAAGCCATTAGAATCTTTTTTAGGTCCTGGCATACGAAGACACTCATCAACGGTTAAAAGAGGTCTCGATATTTCCTGAATGGTTTTTGATATTTGATTTAAGAACGTAGAAAAGCGTTTACCGCTGGTGGTGATGTGTTCTTTAACAATAGTTGTTTGACCTGTTAGCTTGGAAAGATGTTCTGCCGTTTCAACTCGGTTGGGTGGATAAGCATTTTGGATATGGCAATTAGAAGTAATGGTTTCATCAGGACCATAACCACGTTCACGGCTTTTAAGCTGATTAATGTCCTGACAAATTAAGTAAAATTTTAAACCATAACCTGCAACAAAGGCTAATGACTCTTGTAGAATATCGAGTTTTCCAAGGCTTGGGAATTCATCAATCATGCAAAGCAGTCGATGTTTATAAGTTTTTTTAGCACTCACATAAGATAATCCTTTGTCATCGGATACACGCTCAAATTCCATTTTGTCAGCCAATAGTCTCACTATCATATTAATCATGACTCTAACCAGAGGTTGAAGCCTCGCCTTGTCATTAGGTTGAGTAACAATATAGAGACTCACCGGATTTTCATGGTTCATCAAATCTCGAATACAAAAATCAGAGTCAGAGACGTTATGTGCTACCACTGGATCTCGGTATAACGCCAAATAAGATTTTAAAGTAGATAATACAGAACCTGCTTCTTCTTCGGGTCGATCTATCATGTCACGTGCAGAGGCTGAAATAACAGGATGGGTTTTGTCCTCAATATGTGGGTATTGGGTCATTTCAATGAGCAGGTCGGCAATATTAATATTGGGATCAACCAGCATACGGTCAATGTTGGGAAATGTGGCGGGTTCTCCCTTGTTTTTCAGTTTATAAATCGCATGCAGAATAAAACCAACCAAAAGGGCTTGAGAGGTTTTCTGCCAGTGCGTTTCCAATCCTTTACCATCGGGATCAACTACAAGTGTTGCCAAATTTTGTACGTCACCTACCTCTGATTCAGTACCTACTCTGATTTCATCCAGAGGGTTCCAGCGTGCGCTTCCTTTTAAAGTTGCAGGTTCAAATCGAATGACTTTGTTGGCGGCATGTCTCTGCCTCCATCCAGAGGTCATTGCCCAAAGTTCGCCTTTTAAATCGGTAATCACGCAGGAATGTTTCCACGATAAAAGGGTTGGAATCACAAGGCCAACTCCTTTTCCAGAGCGGGTTGGCGCATAAGTTAAAACATGCTCAGGCCCATTATGGCGCAAATAATGAATTTCTCCTTTGTCATCCTCGAACGCCCCAACATAAACTCCTTCATCATGTCCAATTAGGCTTGCATTGCCTAAGTCCTCCCAATTAGCCCATCTGGCTGAACCATGGAGATAATCACTCACATTGCTCTTTTTAAAATACTTGGAAGCCAACACGATCATCATTAAAAAGAGAGAACCCATCATGACGATGAGACCAAAGGCTGCATTAAAAGAATCTGGATAATAGGGTTGGTATTTAATAGCCCACAGAAAAATCTGCCACGGCATATAAATATGGGCGAATGAACCTCCCAAGACATCAGCATAGTGAAATTGATGCGCGAAAAACTGAGTTCCAATTTGCATGCTGATTAAGAAAGAACAACTGACTAACAAGACTAACGTTTTATTTATCTTGCCGTGATTTTTTTCTCTTACTTGGGGACCTATGGCTTTATTAGGTTTGTTTTGGCTCATTGACTCTCTCCAGATGCCTTTTGGTTCACAAATTGACTAACCTCATCTGATTCTTCAAATCCTGAACTAAAACTACCTGCCGGGGCGCCCATGGATAAAATATTTTGCGCGTTGGATTCTTGTGATTCAGAAGTGGATGAATTCGCTTTGCTTTGGATTGCTTCGGCAATTTTTCCACCTGTTGTGTCCGCGATTTTCTCAGCAATTGATTCTTTAACCGAATTCGCTTTCTCACGAGCAACATCCATAGTGCCTGAGGCCAAATGTGATCCAAAAGAGCCTGCAAATTTGGCAGCAGTTCCCATCGCCTCAGCTAAACCACTGGTTTTTGAGCCTTTATCCATTCCAGACAGTGCGCTTGTATCGCCAGAGTTAGTGGATTGACTGGCTGCTTTAAATGCAGCATTAAGTGCGGATAAGCCACCACCGCTTTGAGCAAATGCGGTACCTGCTGCACCTGCCATGGCAGCTCCTGCAATTCCTGCCGCTCCCATAGCTCCACCAAGACCGAGCCCACCGCCACCACCAGAACCACCTCCTGACACAATGCCTGCTAAAGCAGGCGGAATTTTATCAATAAGAACCAATAACAGTACTGCAACTACCAGCATGACAAACATTTCTTTTAACATGATGTTTTCAGACATCGCGGCATAATACTGATCTACAAAAGATTTACCGATACCAATAATTAAAATCATGGCAAAAGCTTGCAATGCGATACCCAACACGGTTTTGTAGTAGTTAATAGCAATATCCTGTGTCCAACGGCCACCGCCAAACCCTAATAAAACAATGCCACCATAAGTTAAAATCCATGCGGTGATTAAGATAATGAGCATGTTGATACTGACTAAAGCCAATATAATCAGAATAACCCCTGCCACGAGCAATCCTACTGTAGTTGCAGCAGGAGACCAGATAGACGAGCTGTCGATGGCTTTTGAGACAATATCAAACCCAACATCCACAATATCAGAAGGAGAGACATGCTCATTAATCCCAGAAGCCTTTGCTGCAAGTTGCCGCATGGAGTCTATGATTGCCTTTGCAATTGCAGGACCATTGTCCAAAATCCAATAGAAAAAACCGACAACCACAAAAAACCGTACCGTTTCAGCTAAGAACTCTTGAATGTCTGCTTTACGCAATGCCATCAAACCGTAAGTCCACACCATACTGATTAAGGCCAAAGACCAGAAAAGATATCTGGCATAACTCAACATGGTTTGGCTCCATAGCGCGGATGTGCTGGCAAATCTCTGTAAAATATTGTCGAGCAAATCACGGCTATCCATGCCATGCCCCTGAGCATGGCAGCAGGCAGAAAACCCAAGTAAACAGAGGATAATAAAATAGGGAGTTATTTTTTTATTCATAGCATTACCACTTCTTACCAGAGCTTTTGGAGTAACTACCCCCTCGAAAACACGTATCACCGATTGCCTGCAGCTCCTCTTTTGTTCGACCTTCTCTTGAGCTGTCGCAAGTTAAAGATGCAAGGTGGTGGGCTTTTTTTGTTTCTGCATTTTCACAGCCGGACAGTGCACACACAAATAGCATCATAGATAAACTTAAAATTTTCATTTCCTCTCCTTTTTGTGATGGATTACCATTTTTTTCCTGAGCTTTTATGGTATGCCCCTGATCTAAACTGCTCATCCCCTGCAGTCTGTATCGCTTCTTTGTTGGCATTCGCTGCATCTTTGACTGCCTGAGCATTCTGTTGCGCTAATAACACGCCTCTGATTTGAAGCAATTGATGAGATTGATTACTAGCTAATTGAGAAGCGGCTTGAAGAGCCTGTTTTTGGCCTGTAGCACTTTGCGCTTGAGATTGCAAAGTACGTAGCTTTGCAGAATCATTTTTTAAACTCTGTTGTTGCTTATCAATCCCTTTAAGCATGGCATCATTGGAACGTTTTTCAGCAACAGAAGCTGCTAATCTGCTTTGTTTGATTTTTCTAAGTTCTTCAGTAGAACATTGGCCATTGCCATTAAAACAAGGGGTCTTTTGGTAGTATTCCTGACTTTGGAATCGGTCAAGATACCCTTGGAGGCTGCCAGCTTCCTGCTTGTAATAATCAATGGTATCAGTCGATTCAAGCAAATTATTAATAACCGAGTTGGCATTATCCCATTCAAAGGAAGTGAGTGATTTGGTGTTTTCCAACATGTTTTGGTATTGATTCATCTGATTTTTGTATTGATCGACTTGCGTCTTATACTCGCTAAGCTGAGTTGCAATCATTTTTCCATTTTGAATCCAGTTCGCAACGTCAAAGACAGGTGCGCCACTTGCGAATACTGGCAAAAAAGAGAAATAAATAATCATGGATTTAAATTTCATTATGTTCTCCTTCATTTATATGCAAATTGCCTATAAGGCTGTTTAAACGTTAAATCTTTCACTACGATGATATTGAAACGATAACCTGGGCGGACATTGATGGTGGGAGACACATTTAGGTTTTTTGAAACCAGTTGCGAAGTAACCTCGCCCAACTGTTGCCCTAAAGCCTGACTCATGACACTGCCAGCTGTGGGCTGGGCGTAACCGAATTGGTTAGATTGATTGGTATTTTGGCTATAAGTAATGCCAGCAATAATGCCTGACATTAAAAGTGCTGAACCATAAATTTGCGCATAATGATGATCTACCTGATCGCGAAATCCTGCATATCCAGCACTATCAGCGCCGGGCATAGAGCCGATATCCAGGGCTTTGCCATCTGGAAACAACAGTCGCTGCCAAGCCACTAATACAGAGTTTTGGCCAAAACTGACATCACTGGAATAAAGCCCCAATATCTTGGTGCCTTGTGGTATTAAGATATATTTACCCGTTGCAGTGTCATAAACGTTTTGTGATACTTGAGCGATGATTTGACCTGGCAATTCAGAGGAAATACCACTAATCATTACCCCTGGAATTACGCTTCCAGCTCTTAGCTCGTATCGACTGTTTGGGTTTTGCAACGTTGAATTTAAATGCCAGCGCATTTCATTTTCTTCGCCACCTAAAGTTTGCGGCATGGGTTTGGCTTGTCTTCCCTGTAACAATGCGAGCTGCTCTTTGAAGGTTGACGAAGAATCGAAGTTCGTTGTCACCTCATTACTATTCATGTAAGTTTTAACACTATCTCGGTTATTCAATCTTGGGTTATCGACCATCACCGAGGTTTTGGCTTTGACAGCCTCTTCAAATTCTTGAGTTTTTTCCTGACGAATACGTTCGATTTCGCCCTCGGATACCTCATGTGTCAGAGTATCTTCTAGACGAGGTAATTGCTCTGGAATGGACAAAGGAGCTGTTTCATTGCTTGCTATCGTATCATTTTGTGGTGTGATTACCGCTGTTTTATGGCTTCCTACCACGTCATTGGCAAGGCTCATAGTATTTTTCTTAGGGTTTTTAACATTTGCTATTTCTGGCGGCTGGTTTTGCGCATTAGCTCGTTTATTGGCAACTAATGCGATGAGCACCACAAAAAGAGTTAAAATACCAATTGCAATCATGAGTGGCACATTATTTACCCGTTTTACACCTGTGGTTTGAAGTTTTTGCGGTGAATTGTCTGGTGACAAATAATCATTATTTTGATTCATAGTTCTTACTCCTTATGAGTCCATGCGCTGACAGGGAGGATTTTTTCATGGTTTTTTGCATACAGGCGGCTCAATGTTTGTATTCCTACATAAAGGCTAACTCGATATAGGTTTTGAGGTTCAAGCTCATCAAGCACATAGAAAAAATTGGCCTTTTGTTTGGGGCATTGATTTTCATTTACGCCATAACCTTTTTTTCTCAAGCCTTGAACCAGAGTATTGCCAAAGCCATCTGTTACCCTTTGCCCAATACAAAATGTATTTTGAGCAGGTGGATAGACTCGGGTTAATTGAGTAGCTGCATCTGCTGCCAAATAAGCATCTCTGCCCTGTGACAGTTGAGTAAAATTGCCATAACGCATGCTCGCACAGCTTGATAACAAGACTGCGAGCAATAAAACACTTAATTCTTTCATTTTCAGCACCTTTTAATCGTAATTTTTTCTTGAGATGAACCGCTGCCGATAACTAATATGGCTTTATCAAAAACACCGTCAACGATGTAACGACAACCCTGAAGACGATAATTGACCATGACGGATTCTGATTTTCGAAACAGCCCTCGACTTCTTAAAACCAACAGCGCAGGCGCTTCACTTTGAGCCATGGTTCTTGGCATCTCAATAATTGTTTTGATGCCATTGTTATAAACTCTAATGGGCTTAAATCGGGCATTACCTTGAATTTGATAATTAAAGTTAAGATCGCCCAGATATTCATTAGTTTCTGGCAAGGTGTCTACTTTTCGTCTTTCAGCTTGAATGTGTTGAAGTAACTGCCATTTGGCTTTTGCTTCATCGGGATAAATAAAAGAAACGTAGGGCATAAATTCGGTTCTGTCAGACTTTAATCTAAAGTGATACGTCCTTCTGTCAGTGGTCACAACCAAGGAAGAATCAAGCCCTACATCTTTGGGTTTTATGAGAAGATGGATTTGTTGCAAAGTCCCGGCTCCTGTGATGGACGGCTCAACAACAAAGCGAGGATCACCAACATTCATGTCGTTAAACTGCTCACCTGGCTGCAGGGCAATATCACAAACCTGTAATGGCGCACAAACTACCCTGGTTTGCCCTGATCCATAAATAAAACTGACCGAACCATCTGCCGAAGCAAAGGGCTTACTTGTTTTTTCTCCTTTTTGTGTACGCTCTGCAATATCTAAAGCTTGTTTTTCCTGACTCGATAGCTTGGGTGAAGTATCTGAAAAATAGCGTTCGGCCAATTCATTATTATCCAATGCAAACCCTGTGAGAGGTGTCAATAAACAAAATAGCTGTATTATTCTTTTCATTGCTGTTCTCCATGCTTTAATTCATAAGACCAGTTAAAATCACGCACATAAATCAGATGGGGATTTTTTAAAATGGACTCACTGGTGACATCATTGACTTCATTCTCCTGATACATCGTAATCATCGCTTTCATCATGCGAGGCTTTTCTTTTAGCGAGCCATCACGATTTCTCACTGTTTCAATCCAGTCGACTTGCCAGGTCTCATCCGACTCTTGAAGCACTGAACGAATATCAATGCTCACAATTTCATGAGCAGCTCTTTCAAAGGGATTGGATTGCTGTTTGTCGTTGTAGAATTCTTGAACCTTGTTTAGAGCAGCATCATTGGCATTTAAATAGGAGTACACTTGAAAAACTGCTTTCTTTTGCAGTTCCACATCAAGGCTTACCATACGAATGTTTTCAATAAAATGGGCAGCTGCAGCGCGATAATCATCGATAGTTGCCTCACCAACCCTATCAGCACGAGTAACCGATAACGTATTACCATTGGCATCTTGTTGAAACACCAAAGGTATAAACTTGGACTCACTGCCTATAGCGATTAATCCGCCTACAGCAGCCAAAGCAATTAAGAGACTGCCTAAACCCACCAATTGCCAAATCTGTAGTGATTTCATAAGCCCTGCGGTATGAACATTCCAAGCGCGTCTGGCATTAAGATAGGGATTATTTGTTATACTTTTTTTCATGCTGCTTCTCCGTACTGTTCCATGGGAATACCTTTTTCTGAAAGCCATTGAGAGACCCAGGCATCTTCATACTTCAACTCCAATTGCTTCATACGTGCGATAGAATCGGGATCTGTTGCACCTACAAACGCCAAGGCATAAGGGCCTAACGCCAATTGATAAAGGCGTTGGCCTTTTTCACTAACGTAGTAGTAATCACGTTTGGGTTGAGCAGATGCAATGATGTCAATCTGCCGCGGATTTAAACCCATCCGTTCGTAAATGGTTCGGGTTTCAGGATCTCTTGCATACAGATTTGGTAAAAAGATTTTGGTGGCGGTTGATTCAACAATAATGTCTAAAATGCCAGAGTTGGCTGCATGGGATAAATGTTGAGTTGCCATAAACACCACGCAGTTTTTCTTAGCCATGGAATCAAGCCATTCAGCAATCTTGTTTTTAAATACAGGATGCGCCAGCATCAACCATGCTTCATCAAGCAAAATTAAGGTGGGGCGGCCATCTAATGAGGTTTCAATACGTCTGAAGAGATAAAGCAATACAGGGAGTGCAAATTTTTCACCCAAGCCCATTAAATGCTCGATTTCAAAGGTCATGAAAGAAGACAAACCTAAACCATCACTTTCCGCATCCAATAAATGCCCCATCAAACCATCAATGGTGTACTGCTTTAATGTTTCTCTTATGGGCTCATCCTGAATAGTCATGACAAATTCAGATAAGGTTTTAGAGCCACTTTGATGCATGCTTATAATGGCATGACCGATTTCATTGCGCTGAGCTGGTGTGGTATTCAAACCATTTAATGCCAGAATCGTATCAATCCACTCCATAGCCCAAGCTCTATCTGCTTTAGTCTCTAAAAACTGCAAAGGAGCAAAAGCAAGGTGGCAATCTTTATCAGCAATCGTGAAATGCTCCCCACCTGTTGCCTTGCAGGTCGGATACATGGACATGCCTTTATCAAAAGAATAAATACGGGCATCTTTATAACGACGCCAGGACAATGCCAGTAAACCAAGATGGGTTGATTTACCGGAACGTGTGGGTCCAAACATAATGCCATGACCTAAGTCTCTGACATGAAGGTTCAAACGAAATGGTGCATTACCGCTGGTGACGCAATGCATTAAAGGCGGTGATTGCGGTGGAAACAATGGGGAAGGTGCTTTATTTTCACCAGTCCAAATGCTGGATGTTGGCAACAAGTCAGCCAAATTCATAGTATTAATCAGAGGTCTTCTGATGTTTTCAACACCATGACCAGGTAGGCTACCCATAAATGCATCCATGGTATTAATGGTTTCTGTTCGTGCGCTAAAGCCTAAGGCATTGATATTTTTTTCAATAAATAAAGCGGCTTTTTCGACCTTGCTTCTATCCTCATCCATTAATATAACTACCGATGTATAATAGCCTTGACCGACCATCCCTGAATTGGTTTCAGCAATTGCAGCTTGCGCGTCATTAACCATGCTAAGTGCATCTTCATCGATAATACCTGAGCTAGTATTAAATATTTGGTCAAAAAAACCTCTAACCTTTTGTTTCCATTTTTTACGGAATTTAGTGAAATGGGCTACAGCCTCATGCATATCCATAAATATAAAGCGAGAGTTCCAGCGATATTCAACGGGTAATTGTGTTAACAACGTTAAAATACCGGAATAAGATTCCATGGGAAATCCTTCAATGGCGACACATTGAATGAACTTTCGGCCAATTTTTGGTGTAATGCCTGGCGTTAACTCCTGACCTCCAATCAGTGCATCCAGATAAATTGGATTTTTGGGTAGATTCACCGGATGATTAAGCCCTGTAACACAATATTGAATGTGTCTTAAAAAGTTGTCCTGAGTAATTTTATGGTCTTCATTGATGAGTACTTCTGAACCTAATCTTTCGAGATGGAGAGCTGAACTCATGCGTGACTCAAAGTTTCTACACGATTGCTTGAAAGTTTCAATCAATTGATGAGTTTTGGCTTTTTGGCTTAATTTTTCCCCTGAATCATCAAACATCAATTCAACAAAACGCTTTTGCGCCAATACAGGTGGATACCAGGTTAGCGTGATAACAAAGTAACCTTCATATAAAGTTCCTGTTTGTTCAAATAGCTGTCGCCTTTCTTCATCAACAGCTATTGAGACGGGATCGAGAAAGTATGAGTCACTGCGCTCACTGTAACTAGGAGCAGCTCTTCTTATGGCATCGACATGAATCATCCAGCCATTGCCCATGGAGGACATAGCCTGATTGATACGAAAGGCCATCATTTCACGAGCTTCATCCGTAGTGTTGGCGATGTCTTCACCTTGATAAAGCCAGGCTGCCATAAAAGAACCATTTTTACCGATCACTACGCCATCATCGATCACTGCAGCATAGTTTAGTAAATCAACCAGTCCTGCGGTATGGTTTCGATGCTTTTTGACATGGTATTCTCGGCTCTTCATTCGAATGGCACCAAACAGCATAGCTAACAGCAAAAGCCCGGTGATACTGATTAAAAAGGTAATGAATTCAATCATAAATACCTCCCTTTGTTATTACGAAAGGGTGTTGAGCGTGCAGGATAATAGGCTTGATAGCCTCTTTGTCTTAAATAAACTGCTCTCATACAAGGGTCGGCTTTAGCCATAAGCCTAAGCCCTTTTAAAGATACAAACCAAAGGGCAAAGCCAAAAATGGCAGCAAGCCAATCTTGAGCTGCGAATACTAAAATGGCTGATAACAATCCTGAAAACATAACCAATTCGCGGTCGCCGCCCATAAAAAGGCTTGGGCGGTTGCCGCATTTACGTATAGGAATGGTACGAAGACTCATGGCTGCAACTCCGTAACCGTCATTGCGACTGAAGGTTTAGCAATTTCAGCTCCTTTGCCTGTAATTGCTGTCATGGTATTTTGTGCTGCAACTAAAAAGGACAGTACCAACACGAAAAAGACCAGGGTTCGCATAAAACCGTTCATGTCACCACCAAAAATCAATGTAGCGCCAGCTGCAACCAATCCAATGATTGCTGCAGAAAAGGCGAATGGGCCGGTAATGGATTTTTGTATTTTTGTTAGCCATGAGTCGAATGGCAGTCCTCCACCTGCATTGGCGGCTGAGGCTGAGTGCGTCATTAACAAGAGCAATAAAACCATCGCTCCCATTATCCAAATATTCCTATAATTAATATTGGCTGCTTGCTTCATTGGTATTCTCCTTAAATGAGTTTTTCGATGGTGTAATGACCGTTTTCATAACCTTTAATTGATAAAATTTCTTCGACACGACGCCCCGAGGGGGTTCTTGCGATATGCACTAGACAATGAACCGCATCACCAATTAACGGTTCAATTTCGGCTGGTGCTGCTGGATTTCGACTAATTAGTGATTTCAATCGATGAAGTCCTGCAAGGCAGTTATTTGCATGTAATGTGGCAGCTCCTCCCTCATGGCCTGTATTCCAGGCATCGAGTAAATCAAGTGCCTCACTGCCTCTTACCTCACCAACCAAGATTCTGTCAGGACGCATCCTAAGTGTGGTTTTGAGAAGTTGAGTCGTGTTGACATCAAGTGTGGTGTGGTATTGAACACAGTTTTCAGCAGAACATTGAATTTCCCCCGTGTCTTCAATAATAAAAACGCGCTCCGCAGGTGAATGCCTAACCATTTCATTAATAATTGCGTTTACTAAAGTGGTTTTACCGGAACCCGTTCCCCCAATGACCAGAATATTTTTATGTGCAACCACGGCATTTTTAATCACCTCACATTGTGCTTCTGTCATGATCTCGGATTGCACATAGTCATCAAGGGTAAAAACCGATATGGCTTTTTTACGAATAGCAAAGGTTGGCTTTGTTACCACGGGTGGTAGCTGTCCTGCAAAACGAGAACCGTCTAGTGGTAGCTCACCTTCTAATATCGGATTAAAACGCGTTATTTCTTTGCCATGAAATCCAGCAATTGTTTTGATAATGGACTCCGCTCTAGCTTCGGTAATAGTACCAATACAACGCATGGTTTCACCTAAGCGTTCTTGCCAAAGTCTGCCATCAGCGTTGAGCATTATTTCAACGGTTTTAGGATCACTTAGCGCTTGTTCAATCATGCCGCCCAAGTCACGTCTTAGCTTTTCACGGGCACGGTCTTTAACCGTTATCCCTTGTTCTTCTTGTGCCTTCATACGATATAATCCTCAATTACTGATGATTCTAAGCAGACTTTAACCCGTGCTTGAATTTGCTAATTAAACGGTCAACGATGCTTTCCTTATTGGGAGGAGAGTCATTGAACCATTGATCTTTTTGGCGTTCCCGATAAATGCGTCTTTGAATTTCATCACGGTGAACTGGAATTGATTGAGGGGCATCAAAAGCAAGACGAACTTCACCATCACGATAACCCACTACAGTGCAGTAAACGTCCTCACTGATAACGACAGATTCCCCAACTTTTCTTGTTAAAACCAACATATCGCTTCTCCTTCTGTTATTTAAATAAATAGGCTTTGCACTGCCTGATATTCTCTTCAACCACTTCTTTACTGGCTGGTTGATATTTTTCGGGTGCGACATCAAAAGCATTTCGCTTTTTCATATCACGACAAAAACTAATCATTTGCGGCAGGGTAGGAGGCATTTCGCAATGATCGCGACAATCCATAATGACCTGATTCAAAATCTCATCACTGAATCGACTTAAGCCCTCCAGCCACTCCTTCTTGGCAAAATCCAAAAAACCATCGCTCTTAAACTGGCTGCGCCACAAATGCCCGTAAAAGACAGCAAAGCGAGTAAACAGGTTTTCAATACGCTTTTTACTGCTGTCTGTAGCATTGCAAGTTGATGACGTTGCTTGGCTTGCATTCATCTTCACCGGTGCTTGCTGTGTTTCCTGTTTCTGGATTCCAGAATGGATCAATGGCTCTGTTCTTAGTATTTGGGCCGTACTTCTCATTCCTTTTCTCCTGCGTTAATTCAATTTTGACTTCATCTTCCCAGCATTTTTGAGACAACCAGTTGGCTGGAAATTTCCATGCTGGAACCCATTCCCCATGCGCTTCTTTTTCTGTACGGGCTTTTATTTGTTGAGCAAGAGCTTGCAACATAGTTTGCAGCAGAGGCTCATCTGGATTGATTTGTTCGAAAATTTCATAGGCACGTTCACGTGACTTTTTCTCGGGGTACATACGCCAGAAATGCTCGAAGCGTTGTAATAAATAAATATAATTATTTTCTTTTATTAGAGGTGTGTCGGCTTTTAGGATTTCATCTGTGTTGGCTTTTACCTCTGCTCCCTCAGAAAACCCTGTATTTACAAGGAGTTTTACGTGCGGCTTTGTGTCGGTTTGCTGTGTCGGGTTTGTGTCGGGTTTATTTTGGACGGAATAACTGATATCCGCTAAAAGACATTTTAAAATAAGATGTTTATCGAAAGACTGAATGGCAATAAGTCCTGATCGTTCAAGCCCTTTAATGGCTCGGCGAATTTGCTGACGGCTAGGACTCCCTGATTCTGTAATGCCTTGATGGGGTTCAATATAAAGCACTTCAGTCAGTGATTGGTAACTAATTCGTCGCTTAATCCCTACTATGAATGTATTGCGATCCATGTAAGGTCGAATCCCTCTTAAGTAGGTAATTTGCTGAATATATGAAAGCCCACAGAGTGCATCCAATTCATTGTCATTCACTGTAAAATACATAAATAATCCGTTATTCCTTAACTAAAAGTCTTAGCGTCCAATGAAACTTGTGATACCATTTTGAGAACTTAAGACGTTGCATTAGCTCTTAATGAGCTTAACTGCTCAAAACGAGCAGTTATTAAATCTCAAAATAACACATTACGAGCAATAGTCAATGGGTAAATGAATTAATTTATTAACCAAATACCGTGGAATGGGCATGAACATCAAAGAGAAAATCGGCCAAAGAATCATGAGTGAACGAAAGGCGAAAGGATTGACGAGAAAAGCATTGGCGGAGTTGACCAGTGACTTGAAAATTTCACGTATTAATAATTATGAAAGAGGTGACCGTACCCCTGGTCCAACAGAAATTAAATTGCTGGCTGATGCGCTAGAAGTTTCAGCCTCTTATTTGATGTGCTTAACCGATAACCGTGAAGGAAAGATGACAAAATCCCTTGGTATGGGGGCATTGATTCCTGTCTTGGATTACAAACAAGCAATTGATCCAGCTGCTTTCATCCAGAAAATTAAAGAGGATGTTGATACCAAAGTTGAGTTTATTCCTGTTAGTACAGCTGTCAGTGATAGCATTGGAAAAAATGCTTTTGCACTGCAGATTAAAGATGAAAGCATGATGCCCGAGTTTCGGATTAATGATGTCATCATCGTAGATCCTGATACAAGCCCCAAACCTAGCGATTTTGTAGTAGCTTTGATTGAGGGAGATCAGGAAGTCATTGTTCGCAAGTATAAGCAATTATCGGCCTCTAAAGAGACTCAGCAGTTTGAGTTAATCGCACTTAATGAGGATTGGGCTGACATTCGTGTTGGTTCCAGTGAGATGCAAGCCCAGATTATTGGATGCGGTTTTAGTCTGGTTAGAGGATTAAAAAGCTAAATACTTAGTAATGTTCCACCGCAATCCCGATAGTCATTGCCATGACATGTTAAGAGTATAATTTGATGTTTTTTAGATGCACGGTGCAGAATTTGTTTCATTTTCTCGCGTCTGAGATCATCAGAATTAACTAATGCGTCATCGAGAATTACTGGAACAGATGCCCCTTTTTCGGCCAGTAAGTCTGCATAGGCTAAGCGTAGCAAAATGGCAAGCTGCTCGCGAGTACCTATACTTAAGTTTTCAAATGGTTCTCTAACACCATCCCGCAATATATGTTGAAGTGAAAACTCTTCATCGATCACTGGCTCTGAATTAGGGAATAAAATTTTTAAATAGGGTGTCATTGCCTCTGTTAAAGGTTTAACCAGCATTTCTTTGGCGGATTGAATGTTCTCTTTTATCAGTTGGCACAACAAATTCAAGGAACCAACGTGCATATATAGTCGCTCGACGTCTTTGCCAATATCCTTTAACTCCTGTTCGGCTTGTTCTTTTTCTTCAGCAAGCCCACGATGCCCACTGGTTTGAAGCTCAATAGATAAATCTCTAACTTGCTGCTTTAATTCAGCAATTCTGCTTTTAGTAGAATCTAAAACGCCCTGGCGTCGCTCGACGTCAGAGACAGCACCTTCATGATCGAGGTCCTTTAAGGTATTTTCAAAAGATTCCAGTTTGTTCTTTAGTTGTTGCTTTTCTTCAGCGATAGCCTGTTCTCTGTTTTTTAGTTCTTCATCTGTATGGTCTTTTCGAGCTGTATCCAGCTGATTATTCATTGCTGTTAAACTTTCTTTTATTGATGATATGGAAGATTTTGCGTGTTTAAGACTAGCTTCTTTTTTGACAAACTGGTCATGTGCATGACGTTCATTATCACTGCACTTAGTTAGTTCGTTTGAAGATAATCTTTCTTGATCTTCTGCTTTTTCCATTGAAACTGTCTCTGTTTCGCCCAGTAGGTTTCTTAACCTGGTTTCCTCTATTTGGTTCTCAGTTAGTTCTTGCCTCAACGATTCAATGCTGTCTGGGGCAATTATTTCTACTTGCTTTTTTAATGACATGATTTCATTCGAAAGAGAGCTTTTATTATCTACGAGTTTCTCTGCTTCAGATACTGAAGTAATATTATATTGTTCGAATGCTGCAGTAAGTTGTTCTTTAGCTACTTCTAATTTTGTCTGTAGGGTAGTTAGTTCTTCGCCACCAGGTATAATGCTAATTTGACTGTTACCAAAATTTAATGTTGATTTGTCAGTAATAAATAATTCGCCAGTACCTGCAATAGGCTCATTGTTTATTTTTACAGCGTCCTCATGAATTGAATATTCAATTCTAGTTGCTGTGGTTGAAAATTGCATTTGTAAGGAATTAACTTGTTCGCATATCATTTTGAGATTTTTTAAGGCGGTAGCATCAAGTACTATCTGTGATAAGAGTTTCTGTTTCTTTGTGATGTCAGTATTGAGCAATTCCACTTTTTGAAGCTGTTCATAAATTCGTTTTATGTGGCTTTGAACTCCCACTAATTTTTGATAATCCATTGCTTTTTTTATGGCTATATGACTTTGCTCATGATTTTTTCTAGCTATAGTTAAAGCTATTTTGGCAGTTTCTAAGTTCTCTTTGAGTTGACTAGTTTCTGTTTCTAAGTCTTCGATTTGTGAAAGTAGGGTTTCATGATTTTCAGTATCTTTATGAAGATTATCAATTAGTTTATTTCGTTCAACCCAGGCCGTTTCAGCGTTTTGATGCTTAAGTTCAGCGAGTTTTAGATCTTGCTTGCATTGTTCATATTGTTGATTAACCTCTTGCACATATTTTAATTGTTTTCGCGCTTTTTCAAGTTGTTCCGTGTCATTTTCCTCGGTCCTATTTTCAATTAAAGAAGTCAGTTCTTGTTGATAATCTGATAGTTGATCAACTTTTTGCTGGTAGTTATTTAATTCACTTATCAGGTTTTTCAGTCTCTGTTCAGCATCGGCTTGGGCTTCTAGTTTTTCTTTATATTGGCCTCTGGGTTTTCCACCTTTTTCTGTTTGAAATTCATTGAGTTCGTCACAGAATTTATTTAAGAGGCTTTCACCTTTCCCCTGACTCAACATATCAGTTAATTCATGACTGAGTACATTTTGTATGGTTTGACTGGCCTTGGTGTTATTTGATATGCAGACTTGGTGCCAGGCGCTACCTTGCTCAACCCATAATACCCCATAAATCCCTTGTTGCTCTGACTTGGCAAGCCCTCGTTCTACGCTTTCGAATTTCAATAATTCAGCGAGGTGTATTTCAGCCTCAGATCCAGACCATTGAACACCTTTTTCATTGGTCAATAAGGCTCGTCCATCTTTTTTCTTAGAAAATATCTTTTCAAGAGTATAACTGTTACCAACTAGTTCAAACTCAATCTTAACTTCAGGGCTACCCCCTTTGTAACCGGCAAAGTCATCGGCACCCATGCCGTTAAATCTATCGAATAATATGGCTCTCAATGCACGTAAAAGGGTGGATTTTCCAGCCTCATTATCGCCATAAATAACATTTATACCGGAAGAAAGTCCTGTTAGTTCAAAAGGCTTTTCATACTGTTGAAAATTTTCAATTGCAATCGATTTTAGCAACATAATTTAACCAACCCCTTTATTTGATTGCAGCTCTTGCCAAAGCATTTGGATGGCTCTATCAGCAAAGGGATGTTGTTCATTTGATTCATTCTCTTTGATCGCTAAAAGTTTCTCCAAGGTATTACTTAAGAATCCTGCGGATTGAAAATCTTGTAAATCCTGTTCAGAAGGACTTAGCTTTAGATTTGTATCGTCTATTTCCAGCATTGCGAACTTCGCTTTCCAGCAGTCCAGCAACTGTTCTAGTTTCTGGCGATTCTCCAAAGATAAATTACCATCCAAGCTCAGTGAGATTACCTGGTTTTTAGCAGATTGAAACTTTGAAAAATCATTATTTAGTGCTTCAATATCATTTGTCGTAAATATATTAAATTGAATTTTATGCCATTGGTATTTACCGGTATCTAAGGATTCAACCTTTAGTCTTTCGTCATTTTTATTTAATGTCACTAATAAAGCTTTACCTGGCTCATTATCATGAAATCGATCTTGTTCAGGAGTTCCGGCATACCATGCTTTAGTTGATACCTTCAATTGACCATGCCAGTCACCTAAAGCGAGATAATCTAATTCTGCTTTTTCAGTTCGTTGATAAGAAATCATATTATGAATTTCAGCTGATTCAGGCAGAAACCCCTCTATCGAACCATGCGCTAGTCCCACTTTAAAAGCTGATGAAGGGGCTTGGAATGTATCATACCATTCTGTTAAATCTTTATATTCATGACGTAATTTTAATGGTGCAGGCAATATTAGAAGTTCATCATTAGCAAGTGATATTGGTTCAGGATCTAAAGCCAAAATAATATTATCTGTCTTTTCAGGTAAGTTTTTCATTCGAGTCCAAACACTTTGTGCCAATGCTGGATCATGGTTACCTGGCAATAATACCCATGGACCTTTGTATTCTTGCATAGCATTAAGTGTTTTTCTGATGGTTGTATCACTGACTTCATTTGCATCAAACACATCACCGGCAACCAAAATTGCGTCTGCTTTATGCTGATTTGCAAGGGTGGCAATAGTCTTGATGACATCGAATCTTGCCTCGCGAAGGAAAGCGGCAATATCACCCTTGATGTTGGCGAATTGTTTCCCGATTTGCCAGTCGGCAGTGTGAATAAATTTCATAAACCCAAACTCCTACTATTGTAGCGCCGAAACTTCTTTATATAGCTTAATTAAATGTTCAATTGTTAAATCCAAAATAGGCTCATACATGAATGAGTTAAGATGGATATTTGAACTTACAGTGATACTCACTTTTTCTAAAATTCGAATGGCCGGATCATTTTCTTCATAGCTTAAATATTCTTTAATGAGAGCTCCAAATTGATTTTTAGACTTACACCAATAAAGCTCATCACTTTTTATTTTACGTAGTTTTACTGTAATGTATCTTTCAGCTTGGAGACGAATGGCAATGGAGAGTAGAACCTTATCCTCTAGATTTAAGCCATCATGGCTTTCTTTGTTGCAAATTTTAACAGCCAAGGAAAAAAGCAAATCTTTTACTAAAGCACTATTACTTATATTGTGACTTGTTCCAAATAGATCATTGCATACTCTAAGATAGTTACCAACGGTTATTGATCCTGTCTCTTTTTTCCAGTGAAGCAGGCTAGTTAATGTCTGATAGTCAGAATCCTCATCTCCCTTAATATACTCAATAAGATTTCTAACAAAAGGAATCGTTGCACACAGTATGCAGTCATCTTCTGAAATTCTATGTTTCCATTTATTAACGAAATAGTTCTTTATTCCGTCCGCATTAGATAGCTCTATAGAACTCTGATTACGATTTGCCATTAAGCACCTGTCGTATGAGACAAAGTTAATAGCTAATGAACGATAAAAATCAAAGTTGTGTGTAAGGATTATCTGGTAAAAATGATCTATTTCACATAAATCTTCTAGGTATTGAAGAATCGCATGCTTGTTTTTATAATCAAAGGAGTCCGCGATGTCATCAAGAATAAAAATAGTCTTCTGTTTTGCTAATTTACGAGCTTCTACCTCAAATATAAAATTGAGAAGGTAGAGCGCTCGTTTCTCACCTTGACTAAGTGTTTTAATTTCAGATCTAGACCATTCTACTTCATCGTCACCGTCTTTAAATATAAAGCTCAATCTTGCTTTTTCTTTGCCTAGTACCGCTTGAGCGTGGTTTGGCACGGAAAGAGTAAATGGCATCTCGATAAACCGTTCGTTAAAAAGATTAATCGCTTTTTCCCATTGAGGAACTGTCTCTGCTGCAGATTTTTCAATAGAGATAATTTCTGCATCACAACTTTCAGCTAAATCACGGTAGCTTTGTGTTTGTGGAGAATTATGTACATAATGCGCCCATAAATCTCGACGGAATTGACTTTGATTTTCTGGTTTCAATTTATCTAAAAGAAATTCTACTTGGGTAGTTGGAAGATTTTCTATTAATTGCGTAAATGCTTGAGTCTGGGCGTTTTTAGCAAGAATGGCCTGTATTTTTTTAAGTTCACTATCGCCATTAATGCGCGCATTTATTTCTTCTAATTTTTTGTTAAGCCCATCTTTATCAATAGATGTGTCATCTCCTTTTAAATGAACGCGATGACCTCCTTTGAAAAAACCCTGCTCATCCAGTGTTGAAAAGGACTTATCTGCACTCGTTGGATTAAAAACTCCTTTTTCATAAATCGTTCCAGGGCTAATAAACAGCTCTTGATATCGATCATGGAAATCTTTAGCCTTGGCTAGAAAAACAGTACTCTTTAAAACGTCTAAAACTTTTGGATCAAATATTATTGAGTATTTGAAAAGACTTAAATCATCAACTGATGCGGATTCCATGATTTTTCTGATGCATTTTAAAAAATCGGTCTCTCTCCAATCATTCAAAATGGTTTTTTCAATTTCGGCATTTTTAACTTTGGATACGCCTTGAAGTGAATTAATCAGTTTATTTTTTTGATTATCTACATCAAGGAGCAATTCGTCATATTGTGCTTTACTTTTTGGGTTAACAAGTATATCAGTTATCGCAGGGCTATCAGAATTAATATCGAGTTCTGATTTCAAGACGTAAATCTCTTCCTTTTTAATCTTCTGTCCATCTGCTTCGATTGTGTAACTTGAGAGTCTATTGTAACGTTCCTCTTTGGGAGAATCACCATTGGAGATTACATCAAATGTTTTCGCAAAAGATGACTTCATTAATCCATTGGGGGCATAAATGGCATATGCTCTATTTTTATTTTGCTTTTTATTGTGGCTGAAATCAAAATTCTTCTCTAATAATTTAATACCATAGCAATTTTTTAATTCAACTTTTAGGTTTTTCATATACGGCACTTCCGATTTGAATTATTTTTCCAACAACGACTACTTTTAGATCAAGAAGTTATCCCAAATCTCTATTTGTTCAATTACGCTTTTTTATTCTGACCGATTTTGGTTATCAGATTGATAAGTCGCCCCAAAAATAGTATCCCCAAGCCACTTCTTAAATGATGGATTATCACTGAACTGTTTGAAAAGCTCGGTATGATCAGCAATCAGCTCAACCATAACCCGTCCAAGTGCGCGATCATGTTCGACGCGGGCATTATGCTTGTCTGAGTTTTTCATGGCGTTTTGATAGGCAGTATCAGCAGCAACTTTCCCTGGGATTTCTTCGGAAATCATTTTGCGGATTTTATCTTTGTCTTTCCATTCAACATTGCCAAACATGTCATTAAAGGTTCTGATGATGTTGCTGAGCTGATCCATCTCCGGTTCCGATTTTCTTCCGCCGGCAGAGGTAGGTACTGCATCGAGTTCAGCATCTTCATCCGCCAATCTGATACTGATACTTGCTTGTACTTCCGCCCGATAGCTGTCCATGTCAATTGTTTCTAGTATCCCTAATGCATGATCATCTTCTTTAGGGGTAGGTAATTTCGGTGTAAGGAAATTTAAAAAGAGGGATAGCTTTTCCCATTCAGCATTATTATAGGGAAGTATAGAGGATAAAAAACCATAAGTTCTTATGAATGCTTTTGCCTTCCCTTTGAAATCAACCTGTCCATCTTCATCGAGATCATTGGAGTAAACAGCCACGCAATGATCCAAAATAGGATCTAATCTTTCCCTATCAGCACCACTAAGGTAAAGCTCAGCAAGATGATCGATCTGTTCTGATGAATATATCTGATAGCCATCAAGATCGGATTGAAGATCATGCAATTTATTTGGATCAGTTTCTTCACTTAAAATAGTTGTCCGGTAATATTTTGAAAATGCTTGTTCAATGACATCGACATCATTGTAAAAATCGAGGACAAAAGTATCATATTTTTTAGGGTGCGCTCGATTAAGTCGAGACAGCGTTTGAACAGCCTTGATTCCAGCCAAAGGTTTGTCAACATACATGGTATGCATTAAAGGTTCATCGTATCCGGTTTGGAATTTATCAGCAACAACTAACAAGCGATAAGGGTCTTCTGCAATTTTATCGGCGATTAAATTACTGGGGAAGCCATTTAGCGAAGCTTCGGTAACCTTTTGACCGCCGTATTCATGCTCACCGGAAAATGCTACAAGGGCCTTATAGGGAAAATTCATGTACTTAAGATAATGGTTAATTGCGTGAAAATACTCGATGGCTCTTTCAATACCGCTGGTGATTACCATTGCGCGAGCTGCCCCACCTATTTTACGATGTCCCATTACTTGTGCGTGGAAATGGTCAACCATGATCTCTGTCTTTTCACGGATTGCATGGGTGTTAGACTCTACATATTTGCGCAATTTTTTCTGAGCTTTTTTGCTATCAAATAATGGTTCGTCTTCAACTGCTTTGATTAGACGATAAAAACTGGCTACCGGTGTATAATTCTTTAGCACATCTAATATAAAACCCTCTTGAATGGCTTGTTTCATGGTGTAGTTGTGAAAAGGAAGGTGTTTGACAGTGCCATCAGACTGAGGATCTGGTTCTCCAAAAATTTCCAATGTTTTATTCTTCGGCGTGGCTGTGAACGCAAAATAACTCGAATTGGTAAGCATTTTGCGACTTTCCATTAGCTCGTTGATTTTATCTTCGATACTTTCTTCTTCAACTGATTCAGATACAATTGCAGATAAGGCCATGTTCATCTTTGAAGCCGTTCGGCCACCTTGGCTTGAGTGTGCTTCATCAATTATGATGGCGAACTTATTTTGTCGATGCTCATCGCCAATTTCTGCTAGGATAAATGGGAATTTCTGTACAGTGGTAATGATAATTTGTTTGCCTTCGCTGATAAAGCGACGTAAATCACCAGAACGCTCGGCATGACCTACAATACTACCCACTTGAGCGAATGATTTAATTGTATCGCGAATTTGTTTATCCAGAATTCGTCGATCTGTAACCACTATAATCGAATCAAAAACGGCTTTTTTATCTCGTTCCAGACCGACCAATTGATGTGCCAGCCAAGCAATAGAGTTGGATTTTCCGCTGCCAGCGGAGTGCTGAATCAAATAGCGTTTTCCAGCACCATTTTCTTTAGTGTGGCTAAGCAATTTTCGAACAACGGTTAATTGATGGTACCGCGGAAAAATTTGCTTGGCTTTTTTTTTGCCTGTTTTCTCATCTTTTTCTTCGACAATTTGAGCATAGTTTTCAAGAATATCGGTCAGTCGGTAGCGGTTTAAAACTTCTTTCCATAGATAATCCGTGGCGATGCCATCAGGATTGGGTGGATTTCCTGCGCCATCATTGTAACCTTTGTTAAAGGGCAGGAACCATGAGGCTTTACCTTTTAAGTGCGTGCACATTCGTACTTCATGATCGTCCAGAGCAAAATGCACTACACAACGCCCAAACTGAAATAATAATTCTTTGGTGTCCCGATCATTTTTATATTGCTGTACGGCATCTTCAACAGTTTGTTTTGTAAGTTTGTTTTTTAGCTCAAAGGTGGCTATTGGCAAACCATTGATGAATATTGCCATGTCCAATGCCAATTGTGTACCATTATTACTATAGCGGAGTTGGCGGGTAATGCTGAATATATTCTGTTCGAAAAGCTCTTTTGCTCTGACATTATTTTCCGTCGCGCTGCCATAAAAAAAGGTAATGGTATCGGGCCCATGTTTTATACCTTTACGCAAGACATTAATAATGCCATGTTTGGCAATTTCACCTTGTAAACGATGTAAGAATTTTGTTCTTTTTGGAGTGTCACTAGAAAGGCTCAGGTTATCGGCAATCTTTAGTTGGGTTAGCTGCAAAAAAGCAGAGAGCTTGGTTAAATCTATAGCATACGATCGATCATAATCTTGAGAGTTACCTGCTTCATATCCCGATTCATTGATTAATGAGTCAATAATCGTCGCTTCAAGGCCTGCTTCACTGGTGTTGGTGAATTTCATTCTTCACTTACCTCTATGAACTGTTCTTCTGCTATGCTTTCTTCTGTAGTAATATCCATATAAGCGTCATTATGATTGAAATCAGGAAGTTGTATTGTTCGAACATCGATTTTTCCTGTTACAAGATCCGAAATAAGACGTGCTTTATACTCTATTAATAAATTTTCAAGTTGCTTTACTTCAGATTTTAATAATTTTTCTTGTTTTGTGATTTCTACAATTTCATTTTGTAGTTTTATAGATGGCACAGGTATTTTTTCTTTTAGAAGAGTTCTAATGTTGAGAGGCCTATTACGGCCAGCAGCTCCTTTTGAATGAGTATTAAGTAACAAATAACCCAATTTTGTTTGAAAAAAGGCCCATAGAAATGAGGTTTTAACTAACTTATTATGCCCTCGTAATATTGGGTATCGATGAGAAGCAATACAACCATGCTCATTTTCTGTTGCAATGGATACCGCACCTTCCCAGGCAAATTGTCCACTCAAGACTAAATCACCTTCTTCAATCCAAAAGAAGGAAGAGTCCCCTAACTCCTTTCCTTGAGTTTTCGGTTTAACAAATATTCCTCGTCCTCGATTATATAAGCCAATGGGGGTATATATTTTCGAATTCATTCGGTTTACAGGTCTCTTAATTTGCTCGACAATAAACTGCAGTCTCATTTCTTTTGTACTTGAGTCAAATATTGCTTTATTCGTAAGTATGTTTCTCCTCTCTTCTATAAGTGATGTAAGCTCTCTCTTAGCCTTAATAAAGTTATTGATTTTAGAAAGTTTCCAGTTAAGATAATTAACAATTTTGTTTTGCTCTTCGAGCGGGGGACAAATTATTGGAATGCTTAAAAATTTATCAGGATAAAGCCTTAATCTAGAAGAGCGTATTCCAGTAGAGTTGCAATAAAATTCGGTACGATATCCCTCTATTCGTAATAAAAGATCAAGATAAACTGGATTAAATTCGTGTTTATTTATTGGTCTATACACCCCATATGATGGGCTAACAATACCATCATGTTTTGCAATACCAAGCGCAGCCATCCAGGCCCACATTGTATTAATAACAAGATCTCCTGGTTGACATTTTTTTTGCCCAATATTGGTTTCAGATAAAAACATTGTGACTTTTTTTTCACTTCGTGGGGTGACACCAGTTATGTGGGAAACTGAAAGCATTTCTTCAGTACCTGATTCAGAGCGGACATCTAATTCTTTAAAAAAATATTTTGCGCGCTTTTCTTTCCAATGTTTTGGTATTTTCCCTAACCAAGCGACTTTAGCAGTTTGAGATTGAGAATAAGATTCCATTAATCATTTTCTCCGATAATTTCTTCTAATAAGCCTTCACTCTCTTGTTCACAAGAATATATATCTGCTTTTATTTCTTCTAGCGTTCTCACCGGTTCAGGTTTATAAAAATACTTGGCAAATGATATTTCGTAACCAACTTTAGTACTTGAGGGGTCTACCCATATATCCGGAGTAAATGGAATTACTTCTCGATTAATAAATGAGTTTATTCCTCCTTCTTCAAGTAGAGGAACTTGCTCAAAATCCTGCAAATCTGGGTTCGGTTCATATTCAACAATAAACTTTTTATCTTTTTGTTTTATTTCGAATAAACCATAAAGAGGATTAGCCTCAATAGAACCTCTTTTATAAGTCTTTTTAATAACTGCTTCGGCTCTCTCATTAGGGGTTGCTAAATTATGAGTTATTAATTTCTTTCTAATACTTGTCAGCTTTAATGAACTTTTCGATGCTTCCAACTCTACTTCATTAATAAAATAATTATAATTAAGACAAGGCTCCTCACCTAATTTTTTTGAAACTGCTTTTAACACATCATATAGATATGTTTCATTAGCCTCTAAGCACTTATTTTTGAAATGTAAAAGATTTTCTTTTGTTAAGTGAACAGACAAGCGAAGGGGTCGTTCTATAGTTATATCTTTATAACCGAATGCTTGATTTGAAAGTATCTTACAATTCTCTGTTTCCTTAAAATTAATAATTTGAGAACATATTTCATTGATATGTTCATCAGTTAATTCGCAATTTCTTTTTCCAAGGCTTCTCCTTAATGATTTATACCAATCTTTCGCATTAATTAGCTGGACTTTACCTTTTCGTTTTTCAGATTTTCGATTAGTTAAAACCCAGATGTAAGTAGCAATCTCTGTGTTATAAAATATATTTTCAGGCAAGGCGATTATTGTTTCGAGCCAATCATTTTCAATGATCCAACGACGGATATTGCTTTCACCTTGCCCCGAATCACCTGTAAATAATGAAGAGCCATTGTGAACATGGGCTATACGGCTGCCAAGTTTGCTGGATTCCTTCATTTTCATAAGCTTATTAACTAGGAACATCAGCTGACCGTCACTGGAACGTGTTATCATTTTATATTCTGGATCATCGGCATAGTCCATGATAAAGCGAGAGTCCTTGAGATCTTTCTTTCCTCCCATGCGCTCTAAATCTGTTTTCCAACTTTTGCCATAAGGTGGATTGGAAAGCATAAAATCAAACTGATTAGAGACAAAAGCATCGGCTGAGAGTGTAGAACCGTATCTGATGTTTTCCGCTTCTACACCTTCTCCCTTCAGTAATAGGTCTGCTTTGGCAATAGCATAGGTTTCAGGTTGTATTTCTTGTCCATATAGATGAATAGAGACTTCTTTACCTGCTTTTTGAGCTAATTCTTGCAGTCTTTCCTCTGCAACGGTTAGCATACCACCGGTGCCACAAGCTCCGTCATATACAAGATAAGTACCTGATTCAATTTCGTTCGCGATTGGTAGAAAAATCACATCGGCCATCAGTTTAACAATGTCCCGTGGGGTAAAGTGTTCACCAGCTTCTTCATTATTTTCTTCGTTAAATCGGCGAATTAACTCTTCAAAAATCGTTCCCATTCCATGGTTGTCTAGACCTTGCAGTCGTTCGCTGCCTTCAGTGTCGCATACTGATTTGGGGCTTAGGTTAATATTAGGATTTAAAAATCTCTCAATCAATGCTCCCAGAATATCCGCTTCAACTATGGTGTCAATTTGGTTTCGGAATTTAAATTTATCTAATATTTCTTGTACGTTAGGAGAAAAACCATCCAAGTAGGACTCGAAATCAGCTTTAAGTTGCTGCATTTTGGAACGATTCTTTAAGTCTCTAAGGGTAAATGGGGAGCAATTATAAAAGGCTTCGCCTGAGGCTTGGCATAGGGCAGCATCCTGATTGGCAATGCCTGCTCCATCTAGTTGTTTTTTCATGGTGAGAACAGCTTCTTTGGTGGGCTCAAGCAAGGCATCAAGGCGACGAATTACAGTCATGGGTAAAATTACGTCCCGATATTTACCACGAACATACACATCTCTTAATACATCATCAGCAATTCCCCAGATGAAATTGATTATTGTGTTATGCATACTGTAATTCATATTAAACCCTCTTGATCATTATTCTTTTCAGTTTCTTGAGCACTTCCGGTTTCAACCCAGCCATCTACTTGTGAAATTTTAAACTTCCAAAGTCGTCCAATTTTATGGGCTGGCATTCCTTTATCATTAATCCATTTATAAACAGTATCTCTTTTAACCCCGAGGTACTCGCCAATTTCATCAACCGATAACCACCTATCATTCATTGCTCTTCTCTTATGATTATTTTTGCAATATAAAAACAAGTATAGCCAATGAAAACTAGATCACATTAGGCTAAAAAGGTTTAAAACCGGTTTATGCTAACCAATTTATCTTGATTAATCAATTTACAAGCATGACTATAGGCAAAGTGTATTAATCTTGATTCATTTGATGGGTGGATCTGTTCTTTAAGATATCAAAACTATAGAACAGATCTGGTGTGACAGAAATTAAAAGCTTTAATGCCCAATCAGCATGGTGAAATAATGAAATAGGTTATGTGCCTTCGCAGCTCCTAAGAACTCTTTTCCAGCCAATACCTGACTGAGCATCAGTGGGCTGGCTTCAAGTATTTGGGCTAGTTCTTTACAGTCCAATTTGCTGTAGGAGAGAATATAATCAATCAAATACTTTTGAGTATCTTTTTTTAATTGAAACTTAACATCAATAATAGGTTCTGAAACCTCGATAAAACATTCCATGTAAACAACCTCACTTTCATATTACTACGGCATAATCCAAACCAAAAACAGTAAACCACAGCCGTGAGATCGATAAAATTAGTTTTTTTACATGGAAAAGATCAGAAGTAAAATGCAATTTTGATCTATTTTATATCAATTGTTATCGTTTCATGCCCTCTTTTATGCGACTGTTATAGCTTCCGATAAGCCTGAATCTGTTTTCTGCTCAATAACAGGTTTAATTCTTTTGGCGATCAAGTAAAGGAAAACTGCACCCAATAGTGCCCACATACCCAGCTGGTTAAACACATGCTGGTAATCGCCATTAGATAGCAATGGATTTGTAGACTCACCTTTGGTCATGGCATTGGAAAAATAATGTGATAACGATGCTGATACGCCGGATACCATCATCCAAGTGCCCATAAGCACGCCTTGTAATTGCGGTGGGGAAATTCTGCCGATCATGGCATAGCCTACTGGCCCTATGAGTAACTCCGCAATTGCTTGAGTAGTAAAATGAAGCATCACCCAGTAAACACTAATATATCCATGCTCATTGGCAGCGAAGATACCACTGGATAACAAGAAGAAGGAGCCTGCCAGTATCAGAAAGGCCCAGATAAATTGTTTGGTTACTGATACATTGTATCCTTTTGCCTGCAGTCGTGTTAGCACAATTGATAATAACGGGGCACCGATAATGATCACGATGGCATTGATATTCAAAATCCATTGGGTTGCCATTTCATATTGGAACAGGTGTCTATCAACATTGTTTTTAATGAATAGTGTTACACCCATTGGGCCTGTGAAGTAAATCATCCAGAATAGGATTGATGTTACTGTCAGGATTAGAAAAGTGATAATCTTTTGCTTATCCAAAGTCGATTTTTGTTGGTAGCCAAGGTATAAAATGACAAAAAACATAATAAGACTGAGGCCTACTACAACCCCATTACTGAACTGAGCTTTATGAAAACAAAGCAAGGCGAATGGGATAAGTAATAATATAATTCCCCATCCAATAGTTTTTTTGTAATTCAGTGAAGCTTTGCTTTTAACTTTGAGTAAGGGGGTATCACGATCATTCAGGTTTGACCAGTAACCCCACATAAGGAGAAGCGTGATTACGTTGGGAATTATGCTGGCATAGAGCAGAGTTTGATATTGGTTGGAGTAATCAAAAAAACCACTGATGATGTAGCCAGCGCAAAAGCCTACGTTCATGGCGGAATAGCTAAAGAAAAAGGCTTTATCTCTGCGGTTATCATCCGGTGCAAAGCGTTGCGTCAGTATACTATTGTATGCGGTAGTATTTAAGCCACATCCAACGAGAAACAAACTCAGTCCAAAGTAAAGCAGCGACTTAACTGAAAGTGCCAAAAGTAAAATACCAATCGTTTGTACGGCCGTGGTAATTAAAAACAATGCTCGGTTACTTAGAAATCGTCCTCCAACCACTCCGCCAAGTAAATGCAGAACATAATTAAATGCTAGAAATAATCCGACAATGCTGTTTGAAAGGGTATTGGATAATCCTAATTGTTTAGTGAGAAACAGAGATAATGAGGAATATAGAACCGCATAGGAAAAGGTTGAAAAAGCTTGTATTAAATACAGGGGCATGATTCCTTTTGGCATTTTTTCTGATAACAACATATTTTTTCCCTAAAACTATTTTGAAAGGTGACTCTACCATTAAAAATGGATAAACTTAATCCCTTCCTGCAATTATCCTGATTTTCAAGGGATGATAATTGATATTTAATTGCTGTATAGGTGTTTAGGAATGAACCAAATTACTAGAGTTTCATGGGATGAAGTCAAGCATCAAGTAAAGCAAGTCAATGAGTCGATATATAGTGTTATTGAAGAAATTAAACCTGATAAGAACATCCCTTTTTTTGTAACTCGTTATAAATTCGGTGAACATTTCGGCATTAAAAATCATGCTTATCTGCCAACCAGTAGTGGCCAAATGGAAAAGATTGACAGTAGGCACACCGATAATGAGTTATTTAATCATCTTGGCTATGGCAAAAATAGTCTACCCTTGGGCTTAATACTGGATAAATTTTGTGAGTGGCATTATTTTGGGGAAGATGAGCGTATCTTTCCAGACTGTGTTCAGGGACCTGGCGCAATTTTTAATATGCAAGTTATTTTTGATGAGGATCAGACTGTAGATAACAACGTACTATCTGTCTCTTCTGGTGCACTTTCATCATTTTTATTGCCGAATATCGGTTGTAAAAGAAAACATGCCCGAATTCAGAAATATTTTAATGTTGCTGTTCCGGCTCCCAAGTCTCCATATGAACATTACCTGGTATTCAAAGAGATATTGAAGGATAAAAATACCATCGATAACTGGTATAGCCAGATTCTTTATTTTTCCGAGCAGTTTATCAATGAAGTTAAACATAATGATAAATGGCTTAAGCTGAAACTTTATTTCTCGGAGTCGTTAAGGAAAAAGTTGACGCAAAATACTTACGATGCCTCCTGTAACGATTTATTCCTCAGTGCCAAGAGTATTAATCGTTTCAGACCTACGCCATTCATTATGGATACAGCAAAATACATTTTTAATATTTGCATGGGCTCAGGTATTGGTGTGAAGCCGGCAATTGATGAGCAATACTTTCCAGTTAAAACGATTCAGAAAATTTATAATGAATGTTATGACTTAGAATATACAGCGACAGTAATGGTGCCTTCAGCTTTGAATGGTCAGTCTGAAAGTGTTTACTATCCCTTACAGTGCCCCTTTGCCAAGATTAATACATTTAAAACCAATCAGAGCAACAGCGCTTATAGTGAACTGGAAATGCTTAAAAATGTGCTGTTGGCTTATCAGTCGGAGTTTACTGCAGATAATAGTTCCGCTTTTGGAAGTCTACTTTACCATGTAAGCAAACAAACGGAATTTTCTTTTTACCACTATAAATCCTCTAGTAATAAGAGCATTAATAGTTCTGGGGAATTAGAAGGTACAGATAACAGATTTGCTTTTTCTTATTGCAGTGACAAAACGCAATTTGCCAGCGATGCGAAGTTATTTAGAGGTTGCGTTAGATTAAGAAAACAATAAGGTATGTATATGAGAATATTAGAAACAGAACGATTATTTCTGCGCACTTTTCAAGAAGAGGATGTTGAATCATTAATTGCCATTAATCAGGATCAAAAAGTGATGCAGTTTTTCCCAGCCGTCCCCACACGAGAAGAAACCATTGCGTTCATAGATAAAATTATTTCTCATCAGGAAGAAAAAAATTTCTCTCTATATGCTGCTGAAATTAAAAATACTGGTGAGATGATAGGTTTTGTAGGTTTGTTTACAGCCACATTTGAAGCTCATTTTACTCCAGCGATTGAAATTGGGTGGCGTTTATCGTCAAAACACTGGAACCAAGGCTATGCAACTGAGGCTGCTAAAGTAGTACTTAATTATGCTTTTAAGACATTAAATTTGGATGAAGTAGTCTCGTTCACATCAGCATTAAACAAACCGTCTATTCGAGTGATGCAAAAGATTGGGTTACATACTAATTCAGAAGATGACTTTGACAATCCCAAAGTGCCGTCTGGTAGCCCGCTTATTGGGCATGTATTGTATAGATTAAAACGATCAGAGTATTTATCACTTCAGTATTAAATCATCAATAGTTAGATTGAGCAGTCTCAAGTATTTGTTGCTAATAGCCTTTTTTTCAATTGGTGGAATATATACTGTTGTTATTGAAGAAATAACTGATTGCTCAATATGACAGAGCTGAATCCACTCTATTCTCGGGGAGCAAGTGGGCAGGGAGGGTGCCTCATAAAGACAGATGGAATAATCTGCTGGGTAATAATTACTTAGATAATCTTTTAGAATTGATAGGTTGCTAGCTTTTTTCCCATCAGTTCTACCAAAGTTTGCTACCTGCCAAAGTATTAAATGGGCATGAACATCGATGCAACGTTCAAATAATACCAGCTCCGTTGCTTCAATTGAAAAACACCCCTGATCACCTGGATCAATTTCAAGATCACTAAACAAGCAGTCTTGGGCTGATATTGCCGGTAAAACAATGGCTTCGCCACCATCCTTTTTAATTTGTCTTACAGCGTTAAGTGCTGAGTCAGCAAAAACGGTAGGATGGCCGTAAAAAACAACACATAAAATTGAAACTTTCTTATATTCTTTAATGATATGGTTTGTTATTGACTGGTAAGCTTCAATACGTTTTTCACTGCTAAAGTAGATAGGATCCAACGATTCAGAATTTTTGGCTTCCCGTTGAATCCACTGCTTTAGGTTATCTTCATTGATAAGGTAGAGTACCTTATCAGCACTTTGAATAACCCGTTTAGTTTCTTCAGTCAGATGAGAAATGGATTTTATTCCCGATCCTACTACTATAAGTTTATGCATTAAGTTGTTTTATATTCACTATCTTATTGCTATCAGGCTGGTTCAGTCTTTGTATTGAAACTATTTTATTAGAATTAGCCTGCCTCTGTTTGTTTTGATTTGTGTCTAACAATAAATTTTTGTGGCTGATCAAATACTCATTTCCTACAGCATGTTCAAGTTTGTCCATTAAACTCATTTGATGTCACCTTAATATTACTTTGATAGCCATTGTACAAATAAAATTATTATAGGTATAGCCTAAAAAAATATTTGCAGTAAAGTGCTCGTTATGCTCTAATAAATGCTCGAAACGAGCATTTATGTTTTGTGAGTTACAGGAGTTGAGAAATAATGAGCAATATTCATCTAATCCCCCGATTAATTCGCTTAAGAGACGCACCGACCTACGTAGGTATGGATCGTCATCGATTTAATAACGATGTCAGGCCGAAATTGGTTGAAATACCAATGGGAACTCAGGGCATTGCATTCGACCGACTTGATTTAGACGCCTGGGTAGACGATTATATACAGTGTAGTGGTCGTCCCGCGGCAGTAAAAAGCAGGAGTTTGGAACTATGGGACGAAAAAGAACGCCAGGGCTGCAAAAGCGTGGCAGCGTCTGGTGTATTGACAAAAAGGTCTTCGGACGACGACTTTGCGAAAGCACTGGTACTGACAACCTCGAAGAGGCGGAAAAGTATCTCGCAAGGCGTCTCGAAGAAATAAGGCTGGCAACAGTCTATGGTGTTCGCCCTAAAAGAACATTCACAGAAGCCGCTACTAAATTTCTGATGGAAAATCAACACAAACGCAGTATCAGTGATGATGCTGGGCGTTTGCGAGAAGTGGTTAAGTACATTGGGGACATGCCTATTGAAGCAATTCATATTGGTAGCTTGCAATCCTTTATTGAAGGTCGAAAAAAGGATGAAGTAAGTATGAGAACTATTAATCATGGATTGAAGATTATTAGGCGCATACTAAATTTAGCGGCTAGTGAATGGATGGATGAGTTTGGTTTAACATGGTTAAACTCAGCGCCAAAGATAAAACTTTTACCTGAGCCAGATTTAAGAAAACCTTATCCATTAACTTGGGATGAACAAAACAAGCTGTTTCAGCAATTACCTGAACATCTGAAAAGCATGGCCTTGTTTGCTGTAAACACCGGATGTAGAGATCGGGAAATATGTGAGCTGCGCTGGGATTGGGAAATAAAAATTCCAGAATTATCGCATATTGTCGTTTTTATTATACCCGGCGAATTGGTTAAAAATGGTGAGGAACGACTGATTGTTTGTAATGAAACAGTCCGATCTGTGATAGAAGGGCAAAGAGGTAAACACCCGACTCACGTCTTTAGCTTTAAAGGTAGACCATTAAGTCGCATGTTATCGACGGGTTGGCAAAATGCTAGAGTCAAGGCGGGATTATCTGAAGTTAGAGTGCACGATTTAAAACATACCTTTGGCAGAAGACTAAGAGCTGCAGGGGTAAGTTTTGAAGATAGGCAAGACTTACTTGGGCATCGTTCAGGAAGGATTACAACTCACTATTCTACAGCTGAGCTACAAAGTTTATATCAAGCTGCTAATAATGTTTGTGAGAATCGAAAAAGCGGTGTGATATTAACTTTATTGCGAAACCCTAAGAGTAGACCTGCCAGTCAAAATACTCTAAGGGAAAGCCAAGTAAGTTTGTAATTACGTGACCTAGGTCACGCAAAAGTCACGCAAGGACTTTTGGATTGAAACAGGTAATCAACGTAGGTTATTGATTTTAAAGGTTTTAATTGGTGGGCCCACTAGGACTTGAACCTAGGACCAACGGATTATGAG
>NZ_CAAAJH010000017.1:0-85863 GCF_900640215.1 Legionella genomosp. 1 | reverse complement strand
CCAGGCTTTTTTCGCCATTGACTTCAAATTCAACCAACAGGGCACGGTCCGCTCCGTCCAGGCGCCCACTCGCCAGGCCATCGCGATCCTTTAACTTCTCATAGCCAGCTGATTGCGTTTGCTGATTGAATAAGGCCTTCGCTAACTTCCGTACAGGCTTGGGACCCTTGGAATATCCCGCTAATACTGAACGCTGGATAATGACCCGCTTCCACGGCGCGCTCGCCTTTATTCTCTTCTTCGGCATGTAAACTCTGAATACAACTTAATTATTAATGGTCCGATATTATACACGCAGACATTTATCTTGTAATTAGTTTATTTTTAGGACAGTTATTATTTTTGAAACACATAGGTTCCCGGCGCATCGCAAAGCGGGGGATAATCTTTTTCTACATTACCCATCGGAGGAGGAGAAATCTGATTTCCGGATTGTTCAACTAACCACTGCTGCCACACCGGCCACCAGGAACCCTGATAGGAAGGCGCTTTTTCAAGCCAGCAATCGGAGGTGAGGTATTTGTCATGCGGTTTGCGGGTGCGCATTTGATAACTGCGGCCTCGATGACCCGGCTCACTGACAATTCCGGCATTATGACCGCCGCTGGTCAGCACAAAGGTAATTTCAGTGTCCGTGAATAAATGAAGCTTATAGACGGAACGCCAGGGAGCAATATGGTCGGTTTGCGTACCGACAAGAAATATGGGCACCCGAATATCACTTAAAGCAATACGCCGATGGTTAACACGGAATCGTCCCTGGACCAGATCATTATTCAGAAATAGATTATGCAGGTATTCAGAATGGAAACGATAAGGTAAGCGAGTGGCATCATGATCCCAGGCCATTAAATCATTTAAGGGCCTGCGTGCGCCCAGAAAATAATCGTGAATTATTCTTGACCACACCAGATCATTGGATCGAATCATGCTAAAGGCACCAGCCATTTGCTTGCCATTTAAATAACCCTGCTCCCACATGATATCCTCAAGATAAGTGACCTGACTGTGATCAATAAATAATTGCAGTTCGCCAGGCTCTCTGAAATCAACTTGCGCAGCAAAAAGAGTAACGCTTTTAAAACGATCATCGGATCTGCCTGCCAAAGCAGCAGCCACCATACTTAACAAGGTTCCGCCCAGGCAATATCCTACGGCGTGCACCTGCCGGGCAGGAACAATATTTAGAATCGCTTGTAAACCTTCCAGAATCCCATGGTTAACATAGGTATCAAAACCAAAGTCGCGATCGTCATGGCCGGGATTTTTCCAGGAAATCATAAAAACGGTATGACCTTTGCTCACTAAATAACGAACCAGCGAGTTATGTGCTGAAAGATCAAGAATATAATATTTCATAATCCAGGCGGGGATGATAAATATTGGCTCTGGATACACTTTTTCGGTGGCAGGAGAATACTGAATTAACTCCATCAGACGATTTCTAAACACCACTTTCCCGGGAGTGACCGCGAGATTCACACCCACCTTAAACTTCTCCATTTCTTTTGATGGCAGGTGGAACCACTCCCTGAACAGATCTTCCATTAGGTTTGCAGCACCATCAATAAAATTCTGCCCTTTCGTCTCAAAGGTCTTTTCCAATATTTCCGGATTTGTCCAGGGGAAATTGCTGGGCGAGAAGATATCGAGAAATTGACGCTGAACAAAATTTACCACCCGCAAATGGTGAGGTGTAGCGCCGCGGATATTCCAGGTCATTTCGTTAATTGCCTGCTCAATCATTAAAAATTGCTGAACATATAATGAAAAAGGAAAATTATTCCAGGACTCCTCTTTAAACCGCTTGTCCTCCAGTTTGAGCTGCATGCAATGTTCAGTCAGGCTGGTATTAGTCTGTTGGCAATGGATGGCGAAAAATAATAGCTTGATTACATTTTGCCAATTCTTTCGCGCGATATGAATTTGTTTGGCGGGTGCCATACTGAAATGAGAGAGCCAGTCAAAAAAAGCCAGTGACACTGATGCAGGTGACAACCATCCGGTAAAACGACCTTGCCAGGAGTGTAACAGAATGTCGAAAATTTGCCCTTCATAATGCCCATTGGCCGGCGGCTCGACCGGTTGCAATGACTTGTTGTCTGGATGCGGCTTATTGTTTTCTACCATTTACAATCCCTTTCAATGGAAGAGATTTTCAATTCATCGACCGAATCACATCAAACTCTTCGTCCTGCCCCAGCTCATCACAGAAATGCAGGCTTTCCTGTGCGTTATTCTCTGGCGCTAAAACAACAGTATCCTCATTATCCTGTTCATCAATGATTTCTTTAACATTTCTATTACGCATGACCTCTCCCGGATTTAAACTTATATTTTAACTTTAGCCCATAAAATAATTTTTGCTATCAGACAAGACTTGTTGCCAAAGCAATCACTTGTTGTATATAGTTTTTAATCCACCCAAGAAAGGAAGGAAGTCATCTTGTTAAAGCGCGACATATCAAGAACCAATGTTTTAATCGCTGCGGCAGGAGGCATGATCGGTTCCGGCTGGCTCTTTAGCCCCTTTATCAGCGCGCAAATGGCAGGAAGCAATGCCTTGATTAGCTGGGTGCTGGCGGCCTTATTTATGCTGTTTATCGCACTTCCTCTTTGCGAACTCGGAGCCATGTTCCCCATTTCGGGGGGAATGACGAATTATCCCAGTTTCACCCACGGCAATGAGGTCGGGTTTTTATTTGCCTGGACCTCCTGGTTATCCTATGTGGTGATGACCCCTATTGAAATTCAGGCCATACTGCAATATTCAAGTCATTTTTTTCCCGCATTGATCGTTAAAAATGCCAGCACCTTCACCCTTTCAGGACTGGGTTATTTTATAGCAATTGTGATTATGCTCTTTGTAGTCTTTCTTAATTCCTATGGAATAAAAATGTTGGCTGAATGCAACAAATTCGCCAGTATCATTAAGTTTCTGGTCCCAAGTATCGCCATCGTAGCGCTGATCTCAAGTGCTCCCACGATGGGAAATATCAATATTCATCTCAATGACAAAACAGCCTGGGTGCAAATATTTACCGCCTTATCCGCCGGCGGTGTAGCCTTTGCCTTTACCGGCTTTCAAAATGGTCTGATGCTGGCAGGTGAGGTGCAGAATCCGCAACGCAATATTCCCATAGCCATTCTTGGCGCCGTTCTTATTGGATTTGTATTGTATTTCATGCTGCAGCTCAGCTTTCTGGTGGCCATACCCTCCTCCTATCTGGCCAATGGCTGGCATAACTTAAGCTTTCCAGGCGATAGCGGCCCCCTGGTAGGTTTAAGCTTATTATTAGGTCTCGGGCTTGTTGCCATGCTGCTGATGTTTGATGCCGCATTTTCCCCTTTTGGCACCACCCTGGTGTACACCGCAGCTACTTCGCGAATCGTATACGGCATGGCATTGAACAATCACCTGCCCAAATTTTTCACCCGCTTAAACCGCCACCGTATTCCTTATATTACCCTTTACGCCAACCTGCTGGTGGGATGCTTATCCTTTTTACCTTTTCCCGGGTGGCAAAAGATGGTGGCCTTTTTATCGTCCTGCAGTATCCTGTCTTACGGTATAGGCCCAGTCTGTTTATTGGCCATGCGTAAACTGCAACCGAACCGTGAACGCCCCTTTCGACTGTCTGCCAGCCACTTTTTCAGCCATGCTGCCTTTTATGCCTGCAATCTGATGCTGTACTGGTGTGGATTTGATATTCTCTGGAAGCTGGATTTGGCGCTCCTGATTGGTTTTATTATTAATCGAATCTGTCAAAGAAAAAAATCAACGGCCTTTACAGACAGAAGTCTTTACTGGTTTGCAGTTTACATGGGCTCGATGCTGCTGGTTTCCTATCTGGGCACTTTTGGCGGCATAGGCAGGCTTAATTTTCCACAAGATATTCTGCTGATACTTCCCTTAAGCATGGTTATTCTCCATTTTTCCCAGAAAGTATTGGTGGATGATAAAAAGCATCAGGAAATCACTGCTAATTTATTGATGGCTGAGGCAATGGAGTCTTGAACTGCTGATAACTGCGAAAAATTCCCTCTCTCTAGCTCTCTCCCAAAGGGAGAGAGGACTTTAAAAAAAATCCCCTCTCCCTTTGGGGGAGGTCCAGGGTCACTGCCATTAAGTTAAGCTCAATTGTATATTAAACTGTCATCCCCGCGAAAGGCGGGGATCCATCTCTGAGCTCGCTATAATGCCAATTAAGGAATGGATTCCTTCCTTCTTCGGAATGACAAAATTTCCTTAACTTAATGGCAGTGAGGGTTAGGGAGAGGGTTGATTTTAAGCCCTATCTCTGATGTTTCCACATAGACTTTGCCGTCAATAAGGCCATATGAGACCTTCATTTTTTGCATAGCGTGGTTAATCGTCTGGCAGAGCTCATCAAAAGGCAAGCCAAAAACTTTCCTTCATTGGGATAGAAAATGGAGTAGGTTCCATTGATTTTTTGATTAGCATTGAATGCCCTTAAAACTCGAATCGCTCTTTACAGCTACGAAATTTTTATGAAATGAGATCCTCTTTAAATATCGTGAATAATAGAATTCCACTTTCCTGCTCAATTTATTTTTAATAAACTGCCACTTTTATTGGCAATATGAATAAGGAAAATAATGTCCAGAGAAACAAAAGATTCAAGCGACTATTCTTTTTTTAGTTTACCAAGGCATGATTCTCCTCAGCGTAAATTTATTGACTCCTTGCCGCGAAATACTTGTTTAGCTTTGGCCACTGTACCTACAGAAGGACTAACCCTTCGCCGGATTTTTTACTGTCTTGACAATCCCGGCAGCAAACCGCCCTCTTACATTGAAACTTTAAAAAATATAGGTTTTAAAGGTCTTTTTGCTGGTCCTGGGTCCAGAGTGTCATATTGTCTAGTTGGTAATTTTTCTACCCTTTTAGGTGTTGACTATTTCGGTTCAGATTATAAAGGCTTGTTTATGACGACGGTGGCAAAAAATTCAATTTTGCCACTTTTTCTCGTAAGTAATGCGCGACAAATGAATCTTAATTGGCCGCAGACTTTTCAATTTATGGCTAATAGTATAAAAGATCCAATTGTCCATTCATCTTTCTTTTTCAGGAATTTTGTTGCTAATTCTTGCTTATTGCCAGGCTTTATGACGAGAGATTTTTTGTATCGTGTGATGGATGAATCAAATACAACCGTTCCTGCTTTTGGAGGCTTAGCTGTTTCACTTACCGCTTCTACATTAACAAACTCCTTTTTAAAACCCTTCTTTACAGGAAAATACTCATTACGTGTTCGATTAGCAGTGGCAATCCAATTCCCAGCTAAACTATCTCTGTCAATTCGAGAGCTAGCCTCTTTGGGATTAATATTTGGCAATACTAGGCCACAAAAGAAATTATCACACGAATCAGAAGAAGCTCAGACCGCTGAAGTAAAGCCTAGATAATATTGGGACACACGGGGACACAACTTTTAATATCAGAAAACCAGCCTTGTGATTGTGTATAGTGTGTATAACCAAGAAATAAACTCTCTCAGGCAGGAGCAGGAGCAATCGACAGGTCATCTTTTGTCTGTAAACTTTCCACATAGGCCTTGCCGTCAATGAAAGCCATATGAGTACCGTTATTTTTTTGCATGGCATGATTAATTTTCTGGCAGAGCTCATCAAACGACAAGTCAATATACTCTCCTTCATTAGGATCAAAAAAGGAGTAGGTTCCAGCGGTTTTTTTGATGACCATTGAGTGCCCTTCAAACTCGAATCGCCCTTTCCGGAAAACCGAAAATTTTACATAATGCCCATCGGGAAGGGCATTAAGCTTTTCCGCCAGACGAGTTTCATTAACCATTCCATCCTTTTGATTCGATTCAAATGGTTTGAATAAATCATGAGGATAAATATTAAAAAAATAGGCAATCACTTTCTGAAAAAAAGTACTGACGTGAAGGATATGACTTTTTTTCACATTAGATTTATTAATGTCTGACACATTGAACCGATGCCTGGATGCCATCGGCTGTTTTTCTACCAGACATAACCGGCCATCCCCCTCTCTTATCTCAAAGGATGTTTTTGCAAAAGCAGCACTGAAGCGATTAGTTGATGAAGACGCTTTTCCCAGCTTGTCCTCCATAATTACAAAATTACAAATTAACTCACAAAGACCATTAAACTTCAGGTTAATTTTATGCAGATCAGCATAATGATCTTTTTTTTCCTTCACTTCAGCACAGAGAGGAGCCTGATCAAATTTAATCAGCTTTTTTTGCGCTCTATTGCACTTCACCCCACGTGTCTGAAAATTGCCGGAACCCAAAACCGGGTTTTTTTTAAATAGCTCAGCGAGCTGATGTTCGGCATGGAATGATGTGTTTGCCAGTGGAATAGTGGAGAGGTCGTCAATCTGCCGGAAATTAATTGTATCGTTTTCAAGGACTGCGTAAATTGATAACTGCTTTTCTTTCATAACAACAAAATCGAATAACAAAACCACTTCATTTTAGCACAAAAAGACAAATTAAGTAACAAAAAGCACCCTCAAAATCCATTCTGCCTCGAGCTAATTATGATATAATGACCGATTTTCAATCATTACTCCATATCATGTCCAAACAATTGCTTTCCCTTACCGGCCTACATGTTTTTTTTCTTTGCCTGAGTAATGTGCTGGTGCAGCATCCAATAATTATCTTCGGTTTTCATACTACCTGGGGAGCATTCTCCTATCCGGTCATCTTTATTCTAACGGATTTAACAACAAGACTGACCGGCGCAGCAACTTCCAGGCGTATTATTTTTCTGGCGATGCTGCCTGGTTTATGCAGTTCTTATTTAATCAGCAATTGGTTTAGCTTCGGCAGTTTCTGGGTCAATAATCCCTTTGCCCTGCGAATTGCACTGGCCAGTTTCAGCGCCTATGTTTTGGGCCAATTAGCCGATATCAGTTTTTTTCAGCGCTTAAGACAGCGCCCTTCCTGGTGGGTAGCGCCGACCGTTGCAGGCATTTTTGGTAACATTCTCGATACCTATTCTTTTTTCTTTATCGCATTCTACCAGTCAAGCGATCTCTTTCTTCGAGCCCACTGGCTAGAGATAGCCAGTGTTGACCTGGTATTTAAGCTGGTCATTAGTATTGGGTCCTTTGTTCCTCTTTATGGCCTCCTGCTCTCACTGATTTTGTCCAGCAAAAAAAAGCGCCTAATGAAACATGGCTCCCAAAGCGATACAACCTTGCCCGGCATGTAAACCGATGGCCGTTGAAACCGGCTCAACGAAAACGGGTTCCTGGCCAAAAGCCTCATAGGTCATCGCCGCAAACTCAGCGGCTTTTTCCGGCACGCCAGCATGTACGATACAGTAATTATCCAGTGAACTGGTTTTGGCAAGCTCAGTGACGATATTAACCAGTTTTATTAACGCCTTGGTTTCACCAAACGCCTTGTCCTTTATCACCGCTCTGCCTTCCTGATCAAAGGAAATAATGGGTTTAACACCTGAATAACGTGCAAACATTCCCTTGAGCCTGCTGACTCGGCCTGAACGGATTAACGCATCGAACTGGTCGACCATGACAAATAAATGCGTCCTGCCAGCTCGTTCAGCCAAAGCAGCCTTGATCGCCTCAATTTCCATACCTTCCGCAATCAGCTCAGCCGCATAATACAATAACAGCCCCTGCGAGCCGGAAACCAGACGAGAATCCATTACATGCACATTGCTAAAATTGTCAGCTACTTTGCAAAGCGCATCATGCATCCCGCTTAGCACTTTGGCGACACTCAAAACCAGTACCTGATCATAATGCAGAGATAAATATTCAATTCGCTCCCTGATTAAGGCGGGAGCAGGAAACGACGTTGTGGGATAAGCGGGCAGCGATGATAAGCTGCTGTAGAAGTCCTTACTCTCGATACAGTATCGATCCAGCAAATCATGGCCATCGTAATGCACATTCAAATTAATCAAATGAATCTGAAAATCATCAAGAATGGCCTGCGGAATGTTAACGCTGGAGTCGGTAACCAAAGCAATGCGATAGCGGCTTTCATGCATCACCTGATACTGTCTCAGCATATCCTCAACCTTGGGGGATTGTATGCTGCCGTGCTGTCTTAAAATTTTGAATACCGAAGGCGGCTGGTTGCAGTGAAGATGCAGACGGCATAACTGTTGATTAGCGGTGAGAACAATGCTGTCGCCATGCTCCTGCAGGGAACTGACAATCTCGCTTTTATTGAGCTGCCTGCCGGCGATGATAGCTTCAGTGCAGTAGCGATTCTGAGGCGGATTCCCAAAGACAGGTTGTTCATGCTGATGATTTTCACTAACCGGCACCTCTTCAATCTCGTCATCAAACGGTTGAGGATTTGCCAGATAGCTGGCAAATCCCTCGACAAAAAATCCAAAACCTAAAGCACCCGCATCCTCCACCTGCGCTTCTCTCAGGATTGCAAGTGTGTTTCTCGTCGACTCAACTGCCGCCTGCACCTCGGGCAATGTCTGGTTTACCAATTCGACCACGCAGTCAGTATGAGCCGCGTCCCGTTCGAGACAAGCCGCCCATACTTCCATGACAGTCAGTATGGTTCCCTCGACCGGTTTTAGAATTGCCGCACGAACACTTTGCACCGCCGTTTTTACCAGCTGCGCAAACGAGCGGGTATCGAGGGGCTCAGGTAAAGGAAGTGCCTCCATAAAGCCATTAAAAAACTGCGAGAAAATCATTCCGGAATTGCCGCGCGCCCCCATAATGCCGGCATCGGCCAACGCCTTGCAGGTTAGCTCCAGCCCGGGCTGCTGCCTGGCGTAAGTCACAATTGAGCGTGCGGTGGCCGCCATATTATCGCCGGTGTCACCGTCAGCAACCGGGAACAGATTAATTGCATTTAAATTTTGCCGTTGAGCTATTAGCGTTTTGCAGGCACTCATTACGGCTGAGTGAAGCAATGCCGCGTCTAGTTGCAGTATCGCCATGATTAATAATAAATAAAATCGAACCTTAGATTAAGCATACTCCCGCCTCTTTTTTAAAGCAACGAATGATATTAATCTCTCAGCGATTGTTTTTTTAATGCAAAAAACTGATTTACCAGTATTTATCCTGTAACTACTATCAGGCTTATGCCATAATTTCCGGGAATATGACCGGCTAAAAGCCAATACAAACAAGACAAGTATAATGATTTATTCCGATTTACGTGATTTTATTGAACAATTGGAAAAGCGGGAATTATTAAAGCGAATAGATTATCCGGTTTCACCCTTCCTCGAGATGACGGTGGTAAGCGATCGGGTATTACGCTCTGGAGGTCCAGCCTTACTGTTTACCCGGTCTCATGAGCGTATTCCTGTTCTTACCAATTTATTTGGTACTGTGGAACGCGTTGCCCTGGGTATGGGAACAGAGCAAATCAGTGCGTTGCGAGAGATTGGTCAACTACTAACCAGTTTAAAAGAACCGGAACCCCCCAAGGGTTTTAAAGATGCGTTGGGCAAGCTTCCCTTACTGAAGCAGGCTTTAACGATGGCCCCGAAACTGATAAAAAACGCCCCCTGCCAGGAAATTATTATCGAAAAAGAGCAAGTGGACTTGCTTTCGCTTCCAATACAAACCTGCTGGCCCGAGGATGCAGCACCACTAATAACCTGGGGTCTGGTGACCACCAGGGGACCGAATAAGCCACGCGAAAATATGGGCATCTACCGCCAGCAGGTAATTGGCAGAAACAAACTGATTATGCGCTGGCTTTCTCATCGCGGAGGAGCTCTGGATTATCAGGACTGGCAAAAAGCCCGACCGGGTGAGCCATTTCCAGTTGCAGTCACTCTCGGGGCCGATCCCGCGACCATTCTCGCGGCAGTAACCCCAATTCCGGACACGCTTTCCGAGTATTCCTTTGCAGGACTTTTACGCGGTCAACGCACTCAGCTGACACAATGCATCGGCAATGATTTACACGTTCCCGCCAGCGCTGAAATCATTCTGGAAGGTTATATTGAACCAGGCTCTCTAGCGCCGGAAGGACCCTTTGGCGATCATACCGGCTATTATAATGAGGTCCAATCGTTTCCTGTTTTTACAGTGGAGCGCATTACCCACCGGAAAAATCCCATTTATCACAGCACGTATACGGGGCGCCCGCCGGATGAACCCGCCATTCTCGGTGTTGCCTTAAATGAAGTATTTATTCCCTTGCTGCAAAAGCAATTTCCGGAAATTGTCGATTTTTATCTTCCACCGGAAGGTTGTTCCTACCGTCTGGCGGTGGTTACAATTAAAAAACAATATCCTGGACACGCCAAGCGGGTAATGATGGCGGTGTGGACTTTCTTAAGACAATTTATGTATACTAAATTTGTAATCGTATGCGATGATGATGTGGACGCACGCAATTGGCAGGATGTTATCTGGGCGATGACAACGCGAATGGATCCTGCACGCGATACGGTGATGATTGAGAATACCCCCATTGATTATCTTGATTTCGCCTCACCCGTTTCGGGCTTAGGCTCCAAGGTTGGATTTGACGCAACCAGTAAATGGCAGGGAGAAACGCAACGTGAATGGGGAAAGCCGATTTCCATGGATGCGGAAATTTTGGACAAGGTAAACAATTACTGGGAAAAGCTAGGACTTAAATGATGGACAATACCGAAGTTACTGCTCAAGTTGAGCACATTAATCCCTTATCAGACAGTATTATCGAGTTAATACTATCTCCTTCTCATTATGTGAATTACGAAGCTGGCCAATATTTGCAGATCAAAATCGATAGTAGCTATAATAGCTATTCTATTGCCAATGCGCCCTTAGGCTCACACAGATACGAATTACACATTCGCCATACAGGCAGCCCCTATAATCAACCGCTTTTCACACAAATTAAAAATGAGGGGCAAGTGACCCTCCGCCTGCCCTTCGGGAATTGCACTCTCTCCGGACTTCAACCGGGAAAACCCATTCTGTTTATTGCCGGAGGCACTGGATTTGCACCTGTGAAGGCAATGATTGAGCAGTTATTGGCAACCGGCGATCAACGGCCTTTTGAACTCTACTGGGGAGCTCGCTCACACAGCGATCTGTACATGGATGATAAAGTAAAGCAATGGCAAGCACACACCAGCCATTTTAAATATTTTACTTTATTACCTCCTGAATCGGATTTTCTGGCTCCGCTGGCAATAAAAAAGCATCCTGATGATCTTAAACAATTTGAAATAATTGTCGCCGGTCCATTCGATATGGCTTATATTGTTCGTGACCAATTATTGGCTCAGGGCCTCGATGAATCCCAGTTGTATTCAGACGCGTTCAGCTTCAAGGAAGGAAACAGGAAATAATGGAAACCTTTTATCAAATCCTTGGGATTGCCGCCGCAGGCTTGATTGTCTGGTATCTCTATCGAACAGTAAAAAACCGGCCCGAGCTTTTCAGTCGTGAAAATATGAGCAAAAGTTTTGGAACAATGGGGGTTTTGGCGATCATTCTGATCGCTTTTATTGGTTTTTTGATTTTAATGTTGAAGAATTCCTGAGGATAAATCCTTAAGGGAATTCCTTCGCTTTAACTCTCAAAATCGTTCTATTGCAAATGCCCATCCACCAGCACCAGCTGCCGATCAGTGCTTGCGGCAAAATTTGTATCATGGGTGACAACAATAACCGTTCGCTGATAATGATGGGCTATTTCTTTCAGCAGGCTCTGTACATTCTGGCTTGCGGCGCTGTCTAAATTCCCTGTTGGTTCATCAGCCAGAATAACCACCGGTTCATTGGCCAGGGCCCGGGCAATTGCCACTCGCTGACTTTGACCACCGGAGAGCTGTTTAGGCAGCTTATTCATTTGTGAACCCAACCCAAGCTCCTCAAGCAAGCCGCTGGCACGCTTGAAAATTTCCTCTGCTGTTAAATACCCTAATCGCTGCATGGGTAACATCACATTTTCAAGAGCGGTAAATTCGGGTAATAAGAAATGAAACTGAAAAATGAATCCTAATTTGCGTAAACGAATACTAGCCAGCTGTTCCTCGGTGTAATGACTGATGTCCTCATTCTCAATCCAGATGCTGCCCATGCTGGGACTATCCAGTAAACCCAGCAAGTAGAGCAGGGATGACTTGCCTGAACCGGAGGGGCCGGTAATCGCCAGAAATTCTCCGCTCTCAACTTGCAGGCTGACATCGTTCACTAAAGTAATGGGTACTTCTCCTGCCAGTTTCCTTGTTAAATGTTCCACTTTTATAACTGAAGCACTCATATTTCACCTCGCAGAATTTCTATGGGTCTAACCAACGCGGCTTTTCTAGCCGGCAATAAACTGGCAAACAAAGCCGCAATTAAGGCGAAGCCACCGGCAATAGCAAACTGCTGCCAGCCCCAATCCATCGGCATATGAATTATTTCGGTGCTTCCCGGCGTTTTAAATTCAATTTGCATCATTCCATACATAAGAACACTGCCTAAAGGCAAACCCATAAGGCAACCTAAAACGGCGAGTATAATTCCCTGTGCCAGAAAAATGCGCTGAATGTCTTTCGCATGAAAGCCCATAGATTTTAAGATAGCAATATCTCGATGTTTTTCCATAACCACTGTTGAGATCACATTGTAAATCCCAAAAGCCGCCACAATCAGAACCGCGGAAACTACGGTATACATAATGATGTTTCTAATCATCAGGGTATTGAGTAAATCTTCTGAGGCCTCTTGCCAGGAAACCGATTTATAACCAATATGATGTTCTACCTGGGAGGCTAGCTTAAACGCCTGATAAGGGTCTTTTAGCTTAATGGTGATGGCATTGGCACGGTTTGGTCTGTTCAGCAAAGCCTGCACTCTTTTGAGTCCGGCATAAACCTGGGTATTGTCAAAATCAGCTCGTCCAGTGCGAAATATGCCCACGATTTTGAATACTCTCACCTGATTAGTGCTGGCGATAATAGTCAGATTATCGCCCAGGCGGCGTGATAACTTTCTGGCCAGTTCACTGCCGATAATAATGCCATCCTGATTAGCTATCAGATTATCGAGAGAACCTTGCTTCATATAGGAGCCCAGAGTGGTGACCTGCCCAATTTCCTCAGGCAGCATACCATTTAAATTAACCCCGTAATCCTTGCCGGCAAAATTAATAAGTACCTGGCCTTTCAAAGACGCTGCCGCCAGTATGTTCGGATCGCGGCGAAGATAAGAAATAACACCCTTATAACCCCTGATACCGCGAATTTCAGTAAGCGGACGCAGATTGCTGATTTCAACAGCCCCTTTAAAATAGCTCTGTGCCGGCTGTATACGCGGATTGCGAAATTCATCGGTAATTGCGATGTGGGCGGTGTTATTAATCAGACGATTAATGAAGTCTCTTTCTGAACCCTGCATGGTCGCTGAAATAGTCAGAAAGAAAGAAACGCCCAGTATAATCCCTGATAAAGACACCAGACTTTGCCTTTTTCTCGCCATTAAATATTTGATCGCAATCTTCACCGACAGGCTCATGATTTATCCCGCTTCAAATGGATGCGAACCGAGAGATTTTCCCTGAAATGGCTGTCTGGAGAAACCGCTATTAAATCATCAGTGGAAAGGCCGCTTAAAATTTCTACTTCATGCTCACCCTTGGCTCCCGTTTTAACCGGGAGCTGCTTAAGGCGGCCATTTTTAACCAGCCAGACTTTATCGTCTATTACCGCACTTGCCGGAACAAGGAGAGCATGCTTGTTTTCATAATAAATGATATTGGTTTCAGCAGTCATGCCAATCTTGAGTGGATTTTTTTTAGTAAAACTGACCCGAACACGGTAGCTGCGTGCGATGGGATCCCCCTTGGGTGTGATTTGCTGCACGACACCATGAAACACTTCACCCGGGAATGCATCCGCGCGGATGAGCACCGCCTGGCCAGGCTGTACTGCGGCAATATCTTCCTCATCAATTTCAGTGGAAACTCTGAGCGGTGCACAACACATCAGCCAGAAAATGGTTTGATTGGCGGGTATCAGTTCGCCAATTTCACCATCACGGCGAATGATAGTGCCGTCGGCTGGAGAAATCAGCTGCAGATAAGCAAGCTTTGCCTCAGCCGCATCAACAGCAGCCTGAGCAGCAAGCCAACTTGTGCGATCGCTTTCATACTCGTTCAGTGATACATTACCTTTCTTTATCAAAGAGGCGCTGCGCTCGAATTTTTTGCGTGCAAACTCTTCGCGTGATTTCAGTTCATCAAGATTATGTTCGAGTTCTTCATTGTCAAGCTGCGCTAAAACCTGCCCTTTCTTAACCACACTGCCCTCATCGACATTTAACTCAATAAGACGCGCGGTTATTCTCGAGGCAATAGGCATCATCACCGATGCTTCTACGGTGCCTGTTCCATAAGCTGCCTTGACTGCAGTACCAAAATAGGGATGTGTGACCGTAATACGCCGGGCCGGCAAAAGAAAGTAGCTGGCAGCTATACCCATTGCGATAATCAATAATACAGCCCAGCGTTTTTTCATATCTGCCTGGATTAAGAGCAATTGTTGGTTCTGTATTGAGATCTTAGACAACAGAGTCTGAAAAGGAAAATGAGGATACTAGAAAGCGGATAAAGCTTGTGATTTATTCAGCAACCACTGCCGGGAGTTCAAGTATCTGGGCGATTTTATCCAGTAATTCATTAATGTTAAACGGTTTGGTGAGATAATGAGTTGCCCCGTTTTCCAGCGCCTGCTTTTGAGCCAGTCGATCGCCATGTCCGCTAATGACAATTGACGACATTTGGTTATTACGCTTTTTCAACTCCTGCAGTAACTCATTACCATCCATGTAAGGTAAAAATAAATCAATAATCAGACATCCCTGCCAGCTTAAGGAAAATTTATCCAGAAAATCCAGTGGACTTCTGTATATTTCCACAGGAACATTAAAGAAAGAATTCAATAGAAAATGCAAGGCGGAACACACCGCCTCATTATCATCAATGATATAAATTGTCTTGATGGTCATTATATTGCTTCCTTTATCGGGAGAGAAATGGTAACCCAGGCTCCCTTTTCATTATCATTTATTATCAGGGAACCACCATGCGCTTTAATCAGACTGCGGCAGATTGACAAGCCAAGCCCAGTCCCCTGGGATTTGGTAGTAAAATAGGAAGAAAGGATTTTATTGCGTATATTCTCAGGAATACCAGGACCATTATCACGAAAATGGATATGAAGCTGCCCGTCCTCATTTGCAGTAGAGATGGTGATCAGCAACTTACTATTAGCGCTTTGTTCAAATGCCTCAATACTGTTTCGACCCAGATTGAGGATCACCTGCATTAATTTAATCCGATCAAGTGGTAGTAAAGGTAAACGTTCTGCTAATAGAAGCTCCACGCGTAATTTGTTCGCCCTTTCGTAATAAAGAAAGGGAATTGTTTGCCTGATTAGCTCATTAATATCAGTCAACTCTAAGTACATTGTGCCATCGCGCATGAAATCTTTCATGCGATGTAAAATCGTGCCCGCATGCTCCGATTGATTGGCTATTTGAGTCAGGGGGAATTTCAGACTACTAAATGCCTGATCTTGTTTTATCTTGAGCAGGCAGCTTCGACTATAGGCCTTGATAGCGGTAAGCGGCTGATTAATTTCATGCGCCAATGCGGATATCAGTTCACCCATGATATTGCTGCGCGCCACTCGCTCTAACTCAGTTTGCCGTTTGTGTACCTCTCTTTCCTGCAATTTGAAGGAAGTAAGATTTTTAATATGCAGATAGAGTTTTTTTCTTTGTGAGTAGACAGGGTCAATTAAGGCGATATAAACCTCATAATAAAACACTGCTTCATCGAGATTGGAGTTCTCGATCACTATAACGCTGGGATGTCCAGAAATAGCCATGTTGCAAGCGGTCATAATTCTGCTTTTTAAGGACGTGCGACGCCCAAGTAGACGAGGCAAACTCATCCCAATAGCAATTTTGGCCGCAAAAACCTGAGAAAAGGTATCTATGAACGACTTATTTATGGCGATGAAGTTAAAATCACAATCCACTGCGGCTATCGCTTCATTGGCCGTTTGAAACAGGCTATTGATCAGGTTATACGATCGGTTGAGATCATAGAATTCGGTTTCTAACCTGCGTAAACTGGTCACATCAATCAGGGTAATATTGATTAAACTATCTTCTAAGAGCGTAAGTTCTACCTGCACATATTTACGATCAGCGTTCGCGTTTAACAAAACTATTTCACAGCTTTGTTTTGTTTTCATGATATCCAATTGCTCAAAACTTCTTTGTAAATAGCACTTGGTATCTTCACTAACAAAACTAAGAAATGAGCGGTTTTGCAAGATAAGTGGTTCACAATTAAGAAGGTGTGATGCTTTAAAATTGAATTTTTTAATTGAAAAATTGTTATCGACCAATAAATAGATCGATGTATTGAAATTATACAACTCCTTATAGTCGTTTTGCACCGAGCTTAGCTGTAAATGAAGTTCGGCAATATGTTCCGCCTGCTCTCTGATTATTTTTTCTTTAAATTGCAACTCACGTTCCAATTCGTTCAGGCGGCTGTCAAGATCTCTCACTGGAGAATCATCCAGCATATACGCTCCCTGTTCAACTTCTAATCTTATTCCACAGCACAAATGAATTCATTCAACCGGCAGATTTGCTGTGAATGGTTATTAGCAATAAAATCTCATTATCTCTATAAATAAAAGCCGACAGCGTTCCTGTTTGTTTACAGAAGTTCTCGAGAGGCAGCTCAACCTGAGATGTATATTCGGCTCTGATTTTTTCACAGAGATCTCTAAGTTTTTGCAGATCCCATAATCCCTTTAACTTTTGCAGAGGATTACCTGTCAGCTCATCCGAGCTTAATTGGAACATCTGCTCGAATGCGGTATTGATAAATTCAAACTTATCCATTTGATTAATTATCATGGCCGGTTTATTTAGAGACTGCAATAACACTCGATTCACCTGGGAAAGATTGATAAATTCTTCCGTAAGCTCATTTAACTTATCCTCAGCCTGTTTCTGAGCATGAATATTCAGAAACGTAATCACAACACCATCAACGATATTATTAACGGTTCGATAAGGTATAATTCTGACCACATACCAATTATCACTTTTATCAACTACTTCTATTATTTTGGATTCCAGAGTTCTCAATACCAGCCATGAGTCATCGATTAGATTCTCATAATTCAAATTGGAAACAATATGACTTAATGGTCTTCCTACATCAGAAGTAATTAAATTAATCATTTCAGTCGCTTTGGGTGTGAAACGCTTTATACACAAATCCTTGTCCAGAAAGACTGTGGCAATTTCAGTATTATCAAGCAAATTGCGAATATCATTATTTGCGCTGGATAACTGCTCAATGCGGCTTTCCAGTTCTGCATTGACTGTGGTTAATTCCTCATTCAGAGACTGAAGTTCTTCCTTGGAGGTTTCAATTTCTTCATTAGTGCTTTGAAGTTCTTCATTGGTAGACTGCAGTTCCTCGTTACTTGATTTAAGCTCCTCGTTGGAAGTTTCAAGCTCCTCTATTGTTGTTTGCAAACTTTCTTTGGTGTATTTGAGCTCCTCTTCCAGTTGAGTGATCTTTTTATCTATCTCTGCTTTCTTGAGTGCTTTACCATTCAATTCCGTATCAACAAATACTTCTTCAAAAATAATTAAGAACAGCTTTCGTTTGAATACTTCTGCTTCGACCAGTGGGCGTACCTTTAAATTAATATATTTAAGATTGTCGCCATCTTTATACTGCAATCCATTGAAGACAACTTCCCTGTGATGGGTGCTTGACTTGCGAATTGCCAGGGAAACCTTTTGCTTCAACTCAGAGCGTACCATCTCTAAAATCTGCAGACGAGCTTCTCCTGATGCAAACTCCAGAAATTTGCTGGCACGGCCATAGATGTACACAATATTCTCTCTGTCATCAATAATAACACAGGCCGGTGTACAATTTTTTAATAACGTTTGTTGTACCAGGTTGGATAAATTTGGCTCAATGTCTTGCATGTTTTTTTCCGTTGTCTTTGTATCATGAATTTCATGATTGGATGCACCTGAGGGTAAATTTAACATCGAGTGAAAAGAGGAAGCACCTCCTTTTCGTATAAAAATTTTCCATCGCCGATCCACAATAGTAAATAAATCGGTTGTACTACCTATCGTCTCAGAAGTGCCTAGAAATAATAAGCCTTGGGGCTTTAAACTGTAATGAAACAAGGGCAGAATTTTTTTCTGCAGTTGAGCACTCAGATAGATCAGCAAGTTTCTGCAACTTAGCAAATCCAGCTTGGTAAATGGTGGATCCTTCACCAGATTTTGAGTTGCAAAAATAATCATTTTGCGGATATCGATACTAATTTTATATTGATTACCTTCTCTCACAAAAAAACGATCCTTATGCTCCTCACTCAATCCAGCCATCAAGTTTTCTGAAAAGATACCGGCTCTTGCAATTTCAATTGCATCCTCATCAATATCAGTACCAAAAATCTGGACATTAAAATGTTTTTTTAAATGATCCATGCACTCCTGGATAAGAATGGCAATCGAATATACCTCTTCACCGGTTGAACAGCCCGGCACCCACACCCGAATCCAGTAATCAGCCGACTTTTCTGTCAGCAATTGTGTAATTTCCTTGCGCAGGGCTTCAAAGGCATCCGGATCACGAAAAAAATGGGTTACGTTGATTAGCAATTCTTTTAAGAGAATTTCCAGCTCGCCGGGATGCTGCTGGAGATAATGAATATAAAAACGCAAATTATCAATTTGTAATAGATTGAGGCGCTTTTGTATTCGTCTGAAAATGGTATTAGGCTTGTAAAGCGAAAAATCATGCCCTGTATGCGTATTTAATAACACCAGAATTTGGCTGATCTCATCTGATACGCTATCCGCCAAAGGCAAGGCATTATCACGAAAATGAGCTATATACTGGGCAATAGAAGAAAACATAAGATCTGGACTAAGAACATAATTTGCAAGCCCGGTACTAATTGCACTTTTAGGCATCCCGTCGTAAAGAGCAGAGTTGACTGTCTGTACTATAACCAATCCCTCACGCTCTTTTAATACTCGAAGCCCTGCAGTACCATCCGTTCCAGCACCCGATAAAATCAAGCAAATAGCATATCTACCCTGATCCTTAGCCAAAGCCCGAAGAAAAAAATCAATGGGCAGTCTGATTTCATGATCTTTGACTTCAATCAGATCCAGGGTTTTATTCTTGATAGTTGCATAATAGCCAGGCGGGAGAACATAAACGTGATTTCCTTTAACTGGCTCAGACTTTTTAATATTCTTCACTTTGAGTATGGTGCTGACCTTCAGCAACTCGGGAAGCATGCTTGAACTATCAGGGCCAAGATGCGTGATTACAACATAGGCCACATCATCGCGAGGCAGAACAGTCGAAAAAAAGCATTTTAATGCCTCCAGACCACCAGCCGATGCACCAATCGCAACGATAAAAAGGGGTGATTCTATTGAAATACTCTGATTTTCTACAGCGGGCACTGAACTATTATTCTCCTGAATATCATTTTTATTATTATGCTGACTCATATTTTACTTCTTGATAAATACCGCAATCACTAATTAGTTAATTTTTTCATTCAGAATTTTTTTTATGACTTTTACATGTCGTTGTACTTGCTCAGCTTTATTTTTAAAATAGCTGGTGTTCCCCGAGTTTTCACGTGCTGCCCTGTCAGCGATAGTCATGGCAAGCTGCTCTTTTTCTTCCAGGGCGCGTAGTGCAGCCCACAAGGCCTCCTCAATACTTTCCTCCATTCCATTTAATAAGCTATCAACACCATAGGCATGGCCAACCCGGCAACGGTATCTCTCGGGCGAATCATCAATTTTCCACAGTACCCCTCCGCAGTCAGGACAGCCATAGGGGGAAGGCTGTGCTATTTTTCTCAAATCCGTCGCCTGTTCCCTCGGATTAACTTTGTTTAACTTGCACTCTTTCGTAATCAATATGGCATTGGTATTATTGGGTAATTTTTCCAAAGGCCTTTGAACCAGGCCACCCAATAGAACGGCTATTTCATTAGCTGGCAAGCAATAATCAATAGAGGCATTTTTCATTGCATTTTCAGGCATGTCAGGATACTCCGCCTCCGAAAGATCCTGGGCAATGGCCACTCCATCCCTTTCTTTGATAACTGCAAGCCCCGTGCTTCCGTCATCGAGCATCCCACTCAGCACTACGCCTATCGTTGCGGGTCCATTATATAGGGCAGCAGAGCAAAATAAAGGGTCAATTGCCGGGCGTGCGTGATTAATTTTTGGTCCTGCGTCCAGATGAATTTTGCCATCAACAATTGTCATATGGTAATCAGAGGGCGCCACAAAAATATGACCTGCTTCAAGAGGTTGATTCGGCTGGGGTGTAATCACTGGCAGCCTGCTAAAACGGGAGATTAATCCAGGCAACAGATTACTGCCAGGTTGAATATGTTTTACAACAATGACCGCTGCCGGAAAATCTGCCGGCAAGTTAGAAATCACTCCTTTCAAGGCATTCAAACCGCCCGCTGAGCAGCCAATAACTACCATGTACCCTTTAAACACATTTTCTCCTTAGCCATTTGCACAACAGAGAGAATCAGCTCGTATTATACGAATGATTATTATTAACTTGCAGTGTACACCACTGTGAGAACAGGGGACAGTCTATACTAAACAAGTGATCTCGAAAACAAGGAGAAGGAATCAATGTGGAGAATCCTTATTCCCCTGGCCTTCTTTATTCTCTTCGGGACAGCTCAGGCGGATACCCCCTCAAATCCTTTTGGTCCGAATGTTTATATTTTCGATGCATCCATGAAATCAAGCGAGATCAATCGGCTGATTCAATTGATTTATGAGGAACAACGCTTCAATGAATTCGGTGTTGAACGCTATGCCCTGTTGTTTATGCCTGGTATTTATGGAGGCGATGAACATATTGATGTGCGCGTTGGCTATTATACTCATGTAATCGGACTTGGAAAGTCACCCGATCAGGTGCTTCTTATTGGCGCGGTGCGCACTCAGGATGAATCGCCAGTTAATGCCAGCCATCCAGAGCAGGGCCCTGGCGCCTTGACTAATTTCTGGCGCGGTGCTGAAAATATGGCGATTCTGCCCACCCTGGGTTCCTTGAGTTATCCCGAAACCGTTCCCCATGATCAAAATGTCTGGGCGGCAGCACAGGCGACTTTTCTACGTCGAATTCATATAGTCCAGGGCTCTCTGCGCCTTTTTGATTTAGGTTATTCCAGTGGGGGATTTATCGCTGACTCCCTGATTGACAAGACCGTCTATGCCGGTACTCAGAAGCAGTGGTTAACGCGAAACTCCAGTTTTAGCAACTGGGAGGGCGGCCTTCTGAATATGGTTTTTTCCGGGGTTACTGGTCTTATTCCCGGCGGTGAATGGCCTGATCCCGCTTATGTGGTTATTGAAAGATCACCGGTGATCAAAGAAAAACCGTATTTGTTTTACAAGACCGACAGCAATGAGTTTGCACTTAATTTACGGAGTCTGCAAAAAAATTCATCTGGAACCGATTGGGAATCGGAGGGAAAAATAATTCCCGTTCGTCAATGCTTCATTGCCTTCCCAGGCGCCACTGCGGCGCAATTAAATGCGGCATTGCTTAGTCATGAATGCCTTATACTCACACCAGGTATTTATCATCTTGAAGATACGGTACACGTTACTCAGGCCAATACGATTATTTTTGGTCTGGGTTTTCCCTCTCTGGTTAATGATACCGGTAAACCTATCCTCGCGGTCGCAGATGTGGACGGCATACAGCTGGCTGGAATCTTACTGGAGGCAGGCCCTTTATTCTCGACTACGTTATTACAGATAGGCGCAGAAACAAGCGGTTTATCGCATGCGGATAACCCCATATTCCTTTATGATATCTTTTGCCGCATCGGCGGTCTCTCATTTCCCGGTCAGAGTGAAACCTGTATCGAAGTCAACAGCGATGATGTCATAGCCGATAACCTCTGGCTTTGGCGCGCTGATCACGGCCCTAATGTCGGCTGGTTTATTAATAAGGCCGATACTGGCATTATTGTCGATGGCAATAATGTAACCATGTACAATTTACAGGTTGAACATTTTCAGAAATATCAAACTATCTGGAAGGGTAATAATGCTAAGGTAATCCATTATCAATCCGAACTTCCCAATGATCCCCCCAGTCAGGAAGAATGGCGGAATGGATTAAGCGATGGTTTTGCCTCCTACAAGATTGATAATTCCGTTTTATCTCATCAGGCTTTTGGCATTGGGATTTACAGTCATTTTACTGAGTCGGACAATATTTATCTCGAAAATGCCATTGAAGTTCCACCCACTCGCCCGCTTGACCTGCAGTATATGCTCACTTTCTGGCTTGGGGGTCATGAGAATACGGGTATTCGACATATCGTTAATAATCAGGGCAGTGAGGTCAATTCAATCCATCAAAAATCGACCCTCCCGCATTCTCCAGGCGTTCTTGAGCACACTATAAACATTCCGTAACGAAAGCAAACCCGACGTTCAGATTTGCACTACAATAAAGATTATTAATTAATTATTCGAAACAACCTATGCCAACCCGACAACCCCAAAAATTTATGCCGAATAACGGGCGGCAGCGTTATTTGATTAGCAAAAAATCATTCGACGCCATTCAGGAATATCAGCAGCAATTAGCGCAGGGCAAGGCAGAGCCTGGTGTGCATATGAAAGCGGCTATCAATTATTTTCTGGCCGATGGTGAGGAAGAATATAATCCTAATAAGGCGTTTTCCCCTGAGGATTTAAAAAAGCTTGGATCACTGAAGATTGAAGACTTTGCTCAACTGATAATGAATACCAGAAAAAACTGGATTTTTGCAGAACGGGTAAAAGTTGGTGACAACCAGGCCTGGAATGCTGCTGAGTTTAAAATTTTGAGCACAGTGGGATCAGTCATTGAAAATGCCACCGTTTATGATAATGGCCGCCATTCAAATTCACAAATCCAGGGAGATGCCCGATACGCAGATAACCCGCACAAAGTGCATTTACTTTGCGTGCCCGGAGCCATTCTTGATGAAAGATCCAATCCAGTCGATGCACCAAGAATCATTGATACCAAAGAGGATGGGACGAAAGTCATTAATCAGGACAAGTACAATGAAGTCTACATGGAACGTTTGGAAATCATGTTTGCCCAAGCCAATGAATTGGGGAAACAGGAAGGGCGCAAAGCCCTGGTTACAATACCAGGCATCGGCAATGGCGTATTTGCAGGCGCGTTTGCCGGAAAAACTATACCCAATCTTCAGGAGGCAATCACCGCCACTATAAAAGCCCATCCGGAATGGGAGCATATTGGCTGTGTCTGGCTGGATGGCTGGAAAAGCGATGTGGTTGCCGATGTGAATGTCGGCAATACACTGCTTCGCGTTCGTAACTCCGGCGGAGAAAATGGCGACAAGAAATTATATAGCGGGCAGCCTTTTTCAGATCTGGGGCAATTATCAAAAGCAGAAGAATTTGCCGAATCCGCAGCAGAGCAGGAAGAATTTAAGGATTATTGCCGCTGCAAAATATTTGCCTGGGATCCCTTTTCCTATGAGGGCAATGACTGGGTGAAGGGATCTCGCCTAACCGATGAAGGTTGTATCGCGGCTACCGATGCTCATGCCATTATGTCAGGAATTGAAGGAAGCTACAAAACCGTTCCCGGGAATGAGCGTGAGAAGGCCTTCCAACCCGACGGGTTTGCAACCTGGGATGCCGCGTTTACCGAGAACAATCTCAAGCAATCGATTGCCGATCGTCTTCATGTCTATAATGGTAAAGCGCTGGTTAAAAGTCATGAGGTAAGCAATAGCTTTGAACAAAGCTTAATAAAGAATATTCAGGATCACACCCCGGGGAAGCCTTTTCTCAGCGAACATTATCCTAAAGCCGACTGGCCTTATGTAGCACGGTATATTATGGCAAATGAAAACAGCATCACAGCCGAAATGGATTCACGAGTAGCCTATCATATACTCCCGAATGTTATAAAAGAGGCTAAATTTGTTGACCAGAAAGGATTGGCAAGTATCAGCCATAGTTATGCACATGGGGCTAATGGAGGCAGACATCACCTGTATAATAAGGCAGCCGCTGCTGAAGGGATGAATCTTATTAAAACTGAGTTACATAGTTTACGCGGGGATGCTTTAAAACGCGGCATTCTGGATGCCTACAAGGAAAAAATCGCCGCCTGTTATTCTAAAGAAGAGCTCGCTGACTTACGCAAGACTTATGATAATTCAGACGACAGGAAAATTATTGAAACTTCTCAAGGTCTTATGAGCAGTATCAGAAAGCTTGAAACCTCTTCCCAGAAAGAAATGAATCAAATGTTTGATTCCGCAGAGGAGCGCCTTAAGGAAATTGAACCGGATTATAAACCCAGTGTGGGATAGCACTTGCTATAAATTTTGAAGCGGGGTGTAATAATCAATTATCCCGATTGAAAGAATTGCTTTATGCATCTAGTCATAGATTTTGATGGCACCATTGCCGATTCCGCTCCAATGCTATTGGAAAAGCTTCGGCAGACGGTTCCTTATCCAATAGAACTTGAGACACTCAGAGGGATGTCCTTTAAAGACATACTCATTCGTATGAACGTAGGCAAACTGCAGTTCCTTTATCTTATCTATTCCATTCGTAGAGATTTCAAGCGAAATTTACACTCTATAGGGCTTGTGGATCAGATAGAGGAAGCGTTGAAGGATTTATGCCAACAAGGCCATCATTTACACATCGCCTCCTCTAATTCCGCTAAAAATATTGAGCAATTTCTAAAGCATCATCAGATTAGCCATTATTTTGAGTCCATTTCCAGCTTATACACGGTTTTTAATAAAGCCTCCGGTTTAAAAGCGTTGATTAAAAATAAAAAAATGCCTCATTCAAAGGTCATTTATATTGGCGATGAGATCCGCGATATTGAGGCCGCTTTGGCCGCTGGCATACGAAGCTGTGCCGTTTGCTGGGGAGTTAACAATGAGGAAGCATTAAAACGCCATCACCCTCATTTTCTTTTAAACACTCCGCGAGAGCTTGCAGCAGTTTTTGCCTGAAGATTTTTCTAGCAGGTTACATAGGGCGTCTTTCCATCACCCAGTACGCAGGTGAGGTCCAGCGACAATATGAAGATATTGAGAAAAAGCTAATCTGGACAACTAAAAAAATATATAGTCTATAATAACTAAGTACAAATTGATTCACTAATACTCAAGGAAGAATTTAAAAGAAGTTTAGTCGTGCAGGCTCAGTTCCTGGCACACTACCATTAAGCTAGAAATTTTGTCTTTCCCGCGAAGGCGGGAATCCATTTCTCAGTTGGCATTATAGCTAGCTCAGAGATGGTTCCCGCCTTCGCGGGGAAGACAGATTAATATACATTTGAGCTTAATTTAAGGGCAGTCGTTCCAGGCAAGCTGTTCTGCAATGCAGTTTGTAGTCATGGTGCTTTATATCCAAGTATTACCTGTTAACAGGATTTAACTTGAAATGATGGAGGTGAAACATGTCTAACAAACAATTTTCGGAACGATTGAATCGAGAGCTGGATGCTATTGGCGTTCCTTGTATGTACAAAGAACGCGTTAAAGCTGTAGCGAAGATTTTTAAATTGCCCTCATTCACCGCTCAAGAACTACTCAACGGCAGCCTGTTCGATATTAAGCTAGTCGATATCGTCGCTGCTGAATTGGAAGTCAATCCGCATTGGCTGCTGGGCAAAAGCCCGGTGAAAACCAAAGTACATTAAGAGAGAATATTATGTCCAGCGACGTGTTTATCTGTGCGCCGGTGCGCACAGCAATTGGCACATTTAACGGCAGTCTGAAGAATACACCCGCTCCCGATCTGGGAGCGGTGGTTATTCGGGAAAGCCTGCGGCGTGCCGCATTAAATTCCGATACAATTCAGACCGTGGTTATGGGGCAGGTGGTTCAGGCAGGCGCCGGCATGAATCCGGCACGGCAGGCGAGTATTAAAGGCGGCTTACCTGTTCAGGTTCCGGCTTTTACGGTCAATCGGGTCTGTGGTTCTGGCGCACAGGCTATTGTTTCCGCCTATCTTGAAATCATTAGCGGTAATATTGACTGTGCTGTGGCCGGCGGCATGGAAAATATGGATCTCGGGCCTTATCTTTTACCCTCAGCCCGCTGGGGTTACCGGCTCGGTGATGGGAAAGTTAGAGACAGTGTGCTGCTGGACGGTCTGCACGATATTTTCTCAGGTCAGCACTCAGGATGGCATACTGAAGATTTAGCCAGCAAATATCAAATATCCCGCGAACAGCAGGATGCCTGGGCTTTGCGCTCTCAGCAACGCTTTTCCAAAGCGCAGCAAGCGGGTGATTTCAAAAAGGAAATCGTTCCGGTTGAAATTGGCTCCCGCAAGGGAATCGAGTTATTTCAACAGGACGAACATAACCGCGCAGACACCACGTTGGAAATTCTTGCCAAATTAAAGCCGGCGTTTCGTCCTGAAGGCACAATCACCGCGGGTAACGCACCGGGTTTAAATTCAGGCGCGGCGGCCATGATCATCGCTAATGCGAAAACGGTTGAACGCTATCAATTAGAACCTATGGCAAGAATCGTTGCCTATGGCATTGCTGCCGTGGAACCAGGAGAATTTGGCATTGGCCCTGTACCTGCGGTCAAGCAGGCATTGGAACGTTCACGCTGGAAATTAGCCGAAGTGGAACGGGTAGAAATTAATGAAGCCTTTGCCGCTATCAGCGTGGCGGTGATGAGCGAACTGGGCCTGGACGAATCCATTGTCAATGTCGATGGCGGCGCTATTGCGCATGGACATCCAATTGGTGCGACAGGCGCTATCCTGACTACGCGTTTGCTTTATTCAATGGCCCGGGACCATCTAAAAAAAGGAATTGTCACTCTATGTATTGGAGGCGGTCAAGGCATTGCGCTGGCTCTTGAACGCCAGGCTTAGGGCCTTATTCACTTCGCAAAGACATGATCGGTTCAAGTTTTGAAGCGCGCCTTGCCGGGTAGAAGCCAAAAAAGATCCCTGTTGCGACTGAGACGGCGAAGCCCGCCAATGGCGGCAGGCTGTGCAGGATAAAAGTCCAGTCGCTAAAATAGGCGACAACACGGGTAAATACAAGTCCCAGCAATACGCCCAGACCACCCCCAAGGAATGAAAGCAAAACGGATTCAACCAGAAACAAATTCTGTATTTCACTGTTTTTCGCCCCTACCGCCTTGCGTATCCCAATCTCTTTTTTGCGCTCACTGACTGAAACCAGCATCACATTCATCACACCGATTCCGCCCACCAACAGCGATATACCCCCAATAACAGCTAATAACAGGGTAAAAATTTGCCCCTGACTTTCCATACTGGCAATAATCTGTTTGGCGCTGCGAGTGAATAAAGTCAGGCGTGGAGCCTGCGATTCCACCTGCTGTTTTATCTGGCTGATGACCAGATCAATATCACTCTCAGGCTTTAATAACATCACCGCGTTATTCACCTTGCTATCTTTACTGATTAAGGAAATACCAGCCACCGGCACAATCACCGAATGATTGACATCCTCATTGAAAAACCCGTTTTCCTGCCATCGCTGCACCACTCCGATAATCGTATACAGGGAATTGCCAATGCGAATTTTTTTGCCAACAGGATCATCCAATGTTATTTCACGGATCTGTCGAGCCAGATCATCACCAATAACACAAAAATGCTCGAAAGTACTGAGAAACGATACGAAATAGCCGCGTTCCAGCTTGATATGAATAATATCAGCCAGGCTGTCATCGGCACCAATAATCGCGCTCTGCAAGGGTCGCCCATTAAAGCTGACCGGTTGATAGGCAGTGGCATAAGGTGCAATTTTCAGAATAGACGGCACAGAGGATGGCAGGCTGCGCCAGAAGGACAAGGGCAGCTCTGACTGGATAGTGGATTGACCCCGCTCTTTCTGAAACACGGTTGCCGCCAGCAAATCGGTGCCTAATGCCTTAAACTGCTCCAATGCCTTCTCAGTGGCCAGCTGTCCGCAGCTTATTAATGCGACAATAGCAGCCGTGCCCACCAGAACTCCCAATACCGCCAGAAAGGATCGCATCTTGGAGGCAGTCAGATTCACCAGGGCCTGCTGAAAATGATTAAACCAGTTCATCCAACAATCTCACCATCGGAAAGAACAATACGCCGCTGGCACTGGGCTGCGATATGCTCATCGTGGGTCACCATGATAATCGTTCTGCCTTCTGCATGAAGCGCCAGAAACAAATTCATCACTTCCATTCCTGTTTTGGAATCCAGTGCGCCGGTTGGCTCATCCGCTAAAATAACCTCCGGTTCAGTAACTAAAGCCCTGGCAATGGCGACTCGCTGCTGTTGACCGCCGGACAACTGGCCGGGCTTATGATGGGCAAATTTCTCCATACTAACGCGTGCCAGGGCCGCGGTCACCAGCTCCTGTGATTCGGCCGCTGCAACTGCGCGATAACTTAGCGGTAACGCGACATTCTGCCGGGCGGTGAAACGAGGCAATAAATTAAACTGCTGGAAGACAAACCCTATATTGCGGTTGCGGTGAATGGCCAAATCATTTTCCGATAACTCCGCTACCGATTGCTGATTGAGATAATAATCCCCTTCGTCCGCTTTATCCAGTAAACCCATAATGTTCATTAGCGTTGATTTACCGGAGCCTGAGGCGCCCACCACAGCCAGCAGCTCACCGTGCTTTACCGTAAGCGAGATCGATTTAAGCACGCGGCTACTAATCCCGCCAATGGTATATTGCTTACTTAAATTCACCATCCGCATGAGAACAGGGCTAGTCATAGACGATCACATCCCCTTCCTTTAAACCAGCAATGACGCTTACTTTATCCATTTGGGTCGCCCCGGTTGCTATCGGCTGCTTGCTGATTATCCCATCCGGCTTATGCAATTGAACCACGCTGCGGCCATTTTCCCGTGATACCGCGGCGATCGGAATCAGTAATTGTTTTTCTTCATCCACAGCCAGTTCAATGGAAGCGCTCATTCCCACTTTGATCAAAGCCTGTTGTTCTTTGCTTAAATTTTTGACTTCCACAATCGCGCTAAAAGAAGGAAGGGCGCCGCCATTTGCTGTTGCCTGTGCATTGACAGCAACCAATTCGCCATGCAGCACTTCCTGCCCTAATGCCACGCCGGAAACACTGGCTTTCATGCCGGGATGTATTTTATCAATATCGACTTCCGGAACATCAATTTCCACGCTGATGCCGCTCATGTCACCAATCAAACCGATGGCCTGCCCTGATTTGACAGCAGAACCTACCGATAAACGCCCGCTTTTGTCATCACCGCTTTTCGGCGGATACAGCAGAATACCGGTGGCCGGCGCCTTTATGCGGATTAAATTGTGATTCGTGCTTAATGCCTGCCTGACTTTATCAAATTCGGCAAGACTTAAACTGGATAAATCGGCTCCGTCATCCATTTTTTCCAGCATTTCACTTAACTTTCGTGTTGACTGCATTAATGTGATGCGTGCCGTATCGAGACTGGATTTTTCACTGAGATAGTTATTTTTTGACAACAATCCTGCATCCCAAAGCTCTTGTGTGCCGGTGAATTTGGCTTTAGCAACGTTATAACTGTCTTTGGCTTTCAGATAGTCGGTCAGAATGTCATTGTATTGCTTTTGCAGCTCGCTGGAATTTAAAACTATAACGACGTCTCCTTTGTGAACCAATTGGCCATAATGAAAATTCATGGTTTCAATAATGGCGTCCATAGAACTGCTCAGGGTATTTTCCTTCAAAGGCTGAATGGTGCCGGTAAACGCCAGGGTTTTGTTTAAGGGCTCCGATTTTACTACAAACTTTTGCAAGTGCTGAACCGCGGACGAGTTCTCTTTGCATCCACCTAACAAGGACAGAAAAAAACAACAAACTATTAATTTAAAAAATCTCATTCGCCAAACCTGAGTTGAATATTCCAGTCCGTTAATGTCGTGCCCAATAAACGCTGCAAAGTAGACAATTGATTCAAGTAAGCGATTTTAGCACTAATTAAACCGGATTGAGCCAGAATAAGTTGATTTTGAGTGTTGCTGACGTCCAGAGCACTGGCAATGCCCGCCTGCAATTTCTTTTTTTCCAAAGCATAGGATTGCGCAGCCAGTTTCACCTGCTTTTCAGCCAGTTTATAGCGTTTTGCCAGACTTTGGATGGTGGTTATTGTATTGGTGATAGTCGTAATCAAAGCCCTTCTGCTCGCTACCAGGTTCAAACGATCTTTCTCCAGCTTCACTTTGGCATTAACCAGCTGGCTGCGGCGACTGATGTCATTTAGGGGAACCGTTAAACTCACCCGCGCTGATTGATTAATGTTGCGCCCGTTATAAATGCCGCGAAAACCATTATTGCCATCCACATCGGTCACCATGCCCGACTGAACATTAGCGCCCACATCCAGCTGCCATAACTGCTGATTTTGCGCCACCTTGTAAGCCCGCTCATCCGCCCTGACCTGCATTTGTTGCGCAATATAATTGCTGTTATTTTCCAAAGCCAGACGAATGGATTCCTGTAAGTCAGGAACTATAATTTTATCCACTTTAATATCATTGGGAACCGCTAAACGCATGGCCGGATCCAGACCGATCGCCTGTAGCAAATCCTGGCTGGCATTTTCAAACTCATTAATAGCCTGCTCAACCATTAAATTCAAAGACTCTATCTGATAAGACTGCTGAATATTGGCAGTCGGCTCCAATTGCCCGGCTTTAATTTTCTTTTCATTCATTTCAAAGGTTTTACGCGCTTCCTCCAGTTGATAGCGCTGATTTTCAAGATTATTCCCGCTGACAATCAGACTGCGGTACGCGGTAATCACCTGAGTAATTTGCTCAATAACGGATTGTCGAAGGTTTATTTTATTGAGCTGCTCGGCGTCAACAGCGTCCAGCAGGCCCGCTTCATTCACAGCCTTGCCAAAACCCTGCAATAAGGGTTGAGTGACTGAGAAATTCAGAACCGGGCTATAGCTATTATAATTGGAAACATTATTGTCAATGCCCAGAGATAATTGCGTGCCCAGTTTAGTTTTTAAATCGAGTTCCGGCGAGGCCATGAGATTTTTATTAACCGCAGAACCCACGCTTTCATAGCGGCTTTTTTCAATGGATGCGGTACCGGCAAGGGCATATTGTAATTCAAACTCATTATGGGCCAGACGTAATTGATAGCGCTGAATGATGCGATCCAGCTCCGCACTCTGGATATTGGGATTGTAGCGAAGCGCCAGCAAAATAGCCTCTCCTAAACTGAGATGCTGTACTTTTTTGTTTTTGGCATCGGGAGAGAGCGGCAACTCAATCCAGTGACTGAGCATGTATTCGGGATCATTAATCGCCTGCTCGAGCCTTGCTTTCGCCTCATTGACCTGTAAGGCTTCCTGATTGGGATTGGCTGTCCAGCGATATAAAGAAACGTCATCAATCGGGCTTTGAGGCGGGGTAGCTTCTGCGTGGCAAGAACTCCAGGGCAAAAGGGCCAGTAATAACCTGACAGACAATACTTGCCAAACCTTCAACATTGATCCTCTTAGCCTGATTCATGTTTAAAATTAAACCACATTCCCGAATGATTTACTAGCAATACAGAAAAAAGAGCTGAATTACCCCTCATTGGCTATACGCCTTGCATGCCTCACTGCAATTAAGTTAAGGAAACTCTGCAATTGCGTGTAGGTTGGGCCCTTGGCCCAACATTGACTTCTGGAGTGGTTCAAGCCTTTGTTGGGCCAAGGGCCCAACCTACAATAATGCTTTAATATAAATGGCAGTGACTGAGGTCAAGGCATGAAGGCTTCACTTACCGTTGGCATGTTCAATAAACAAGCGCTTCAACGGAGTCAACTGATTGCAAAACTTCAGGCCAACTTCCCGTAATAAACGAAATGGCGGCAAAGGGTTGGCAAAACCGCTTTTTAGTGCCTGCATCAGCAAAATAGTCTGCCAGACGCTGGCTTTGCGCGCCCGCTGATATTCGGCAAGCATTGTCTTACTGAAGTCCTTTTTCCCGCTTCGATCAACAATAGCTATCCATTCAGCGATATCCTGTAATCCCACATTCAGGCCAAGTCCTGCCAATGGATGAATCGTGTGAGCAGCATCACCAGTCAGCATCCAATGCGCGCCTGCGTATTGTTTGACATGGCGCATATGCAAGGGAAATTGAAATCGCTGGCTAATAACCTCCACCTTTCCTAGCTTGTTCTGAAAGGCAGCGGTTAACTGCTGATTAAATTCAGCTTCTGGCAATTCTTTCAGTTGCCGGGCTCTTGCAGGAGTCGTTGACCAGACAATAGAACACTGCTGAGGTGTATTGAGCGGCAAAAACGCCAGAGGACCGTCGCTGTTAAAAATCTGATAGGCTGTTTTCTGATGCGACAGCTCGGTTTGTACACTGGCAACCAATGCATGCTGATGATAGGACCAATTGTGAATGTCTACGTTTAAGAGTTTGCGGCAGGGTGATTCAGCGCCATCGGCGACGATTAACAATTGGCTTTCCCAGCTTTTCGCTTTACTGTGAATTAAAATCTTTTCTGGTGAAGGTTCAAGAGCGATGATTTCAGTGACTGGGTTGCATTGCACATTGGTTAATTGTTGCAATGCCTTAAGCAGCGCATTTTTAATTACCGCCTCTTCGATGATAGTTCCTAACTTATCGGCACCCACCAGTCGAGAGTTGAAATCAATGGCCGCCCCTTTGGCTTCCCAGACATGCATGGCTTCATAAGGAGAGTGCCGGGATAGCTGAATGTCGTTCCAGACACCAAGTGCCCTGAATAACTGCTCAGATGCCTGATTAACCGCGTAGACCCTCAGATCAGGCGCCTCAGAGGCCTTTAATTCTCTGGCATCAAGCAAAGCCACCCGATATTGGCGCCTGGCCATTGCCAAAGCGGCGGTCAATCCGACAACGCCGCCTCCGGCAACCAATACATCAACCGATTCTGTCATTATTTTTCTCGTGATTTAAAGCAATCCCACAGGCCAAATCAGGAACCTGGCCTGAAAAGCCTCGCGCATGATAAGTGAGTAATTTTTGCAGGATAGGGGAGTTATCCATTGCCAGCAACCCTATGCGTCGGGCCAGACCAACTCCCGGCAACCCACTGGTGAACAACTCAACCAGGCCATCAGTGAACCAGCTTATCGCATTCTGATCATAACGGCGCATGGATTGATAAGCTGCAAGCATGGGGGGATTAAGGCCCTTTTCGATAATTAACTGTGCTAAAGTCGCCACATCCCGCAATCCCAGATTAAAGCCTTGGCCTGCCACAGGATGCAAGGTATGCGCAGCATTACCAACAAAAACTACCGGCCACTGGATTTGTAACGGCATAATGGCCTGCTGCAGCGGGAATAAATGACGTTTGCCCGCCTTGATGAAACGGCCAAGCTTATAACCAAATGTTTTTTGCAGGCGCAAAAGAAACGCCTTGTCATCGAGCGCCATTAGCTCCTGCCCTGCGGCTGGCGGCATAGCCCAAATCAGAGACGAGCGCTGCCCGCTCATTGGCAGCATGGCCATTGGGCCGGTAGCAGTAAAACGCTCATAGGCGCAATGGGCATGCGATCGCGCCAGGCCAATATTCGCGGCCACAGCAACCTGGTGGTAGTCTTTGACCTCTGCTGGCAGATTTAAAAGCCGCCGTACAGACGAATTAATTCCATCGGCTGCCACCAGCAAGCTGGTTTTAATCATTCGAGTTTGCTCGCCCTGCTGAATTCGAGCTATCTGCTTTTCCTTATCCCAGTCAATCAGCCTGGCAGGTGCAAGAATGCTTTGCTTGTCGAGCATGGCGTGTAATGCCTGATTAATGTGCTGCATTTCAATCACAGAACCAAGCGACTCCTCACTGTTTTTAAAAAGTCGTGTACCACCAAAATGCGACTGCTCGGACACATAAATAGCCTCTATCGCGGTGGCATGCTCCTGCAGGCGCGGCCAGACCTGAAGCATTTGCAGGATACGGATGCTGGCTGGCGATAAGGCCAGCGTTCGCGCATCAAACTCGGGACTAATTCTGTCAGAAAAGCACTGGGTTTCAATCAGAAGACAACGATATCCCGAATTGGCCAAAGCCAGCAATAAAGCGGCGCCGGCCAGACCGCCGCCAACGATTAGAATGTCAGTCTCTTGTTCAGCTTTGCATGAGGCGTTCAATTTCATCTACCTCAACCGGTAATGCGGCCGTAAGATTTTCATGGCCTGTGGCGGTCACTAGAATGTCGTCCTCAATCCTGACGCCAATATTCCACCATTTCTCATCCACACCGGGCATCCCGGCGCTTATGTAAATTCCAGGCTCAACCGTTAATACCATGCCTGGCTCCAGCAAACGCCAGTCATTATTGATTTTGTATGCACCGCAGTCATGAACGTCAAGACCTAGCCAATGCCCGGAGTTATGCATGTAGAAAGGCTTATAAGCTTCAGCTTTAATCAATATGTCGACATCGCCCGCCAGTAATCCCAGTTCAACCAGACCGGTCGTTAAGATTCTAACCATAATCTGCTGAACTTCCACCCAGGGCAATCCTGGTCGAATGCAAGCCGCGCCAGCTTTCTGTGCTTTTAATACCAGTTCGTAAACCGCTCGCTGTTCTAAAGAAAAATGACCGCTGACAGGGAATGTTCTTGTAATATCGGCCGCATAGTTCTGGTATTCGCCGCCGGCATCAATTAAAACCAGTTCGCCCTGCTTAAGCGGTTGATTGTTATCGTTATAATGAAGGATACAAGTATTTTCTCCGCAGCCCACGATGGGATCGTAGGCGACACTGCGGCATCCCTGGCTGATAAATTCCTGCATTAACTCCGCTTCCAACTCATACTCATAAGCAAACTGCCGGCATTTTTGCATGGCTTTTTTATGAGCTGCTACCGAAATGTCAGCCGCTCGGCGCATCAGGCTGATTTCTGCCTCGCTTTTGAACAAGCGAAGCTCACTGATCAGCGAGTCCACATCAATAATGGCCTCAGGCGCAGCGATGCCGCGTCTGATTTGCTTCTTCAGGCGATCAATCACCCCTAGAATAATTTCATCATAATGCCGGTTTCGCCCCAGAGTATAATAGACCGCCGTTTGACCCAGCAGTAACTCCGGCAGACGCTGCTCTAAATCCTCAATAGCAAATGCCTGTTTCACCCCTAAAACCCTGCCAGCCTCTTCCTGCCCCAGACGTTTGCCGGTCCATTGTTCCATAGCAGCGTTGCGCGGGCGGTTGAATAACAGCGTATCGCCTTCATTGCCTGCCATAATGACCAGAAGGGCTTGTGGCTCCTGAAAGCCGGTCAGATAATAAAAATGGCTGTCCTGCCGAAAACGGTAGTGACTGTCACCATTTCGCAATAATTCATCGGCAGCCGGGATAATAGCCAGGCTATTGGCCGGTAATGCCTGCGCAAGGCGGCAGCGTCTTTGCTGATATTCTTGTTGGCTTATCATGCGTCTCTATCCTTAATGCGTACTAGTCGAGGATCCTCGATTCGATTGATTTTCATTTAAATCGCCATGAAGACGAAGCACAGCCATTCTGGCATATTCGCTGACTTCCATTAAGGCTTTTTCATCATCCTCATCCACTTCCAGCGACTGATAATCCAGTTCGGCAAACTCCTGAAGATGCTGCAAAGCTTCCTGTGACTCTTCTTCCTTTAGCTCCATTAATCCAATGCCAGCCATAGTCAAGCCCTGGGTAAATCCCTCACACCACTCACTAAATGCTTTCGCTCTATCGATTAGCGGAATATGTTCATCTGGAAGCAGCAACTGAAAATCAAAATCCATATTGTTGATTTGATGATGACTGACTGAGTAAACATCAAACATTGCCATCGCCGCCAGCTTGGTTTCCTCGTTTTTCCGGTAATCGATCATTAGTGCCCGAACGTAGGTTTCTCCTTCACTAATCGCTCCAGCGCATAAATAACCGCATAAAACGCCATGTAACTCACTGCTGGAAATCGGTAAATTCAGTACGGACACTTTTTCGTCAAAAGTCTGATAGGCAGGGAGGCGTAAGTGGGTAAATTCATTGGACATAATTAAACTCTGAAGATAAATATTAAAAAAGATTGAATTATATTCTACTTCTTATTCTGATTATAATAACTGATTTGCTGGAACAAACCAAAATTGTTAAACTGTCCGAATGTCGCTGAAATATTGCCAAGGCATCTGCTATGACTACATCAAAAGCCTGTTCAATTCGATTGTTAAATAAGACTTATGAAATAAAATGTCCTGATCACGAAGTGGATAATTTACAGCGTGCCGGCCAGAAATTAAATGAGCAGTTGCTTGCTAACAAGAAAAAGTTCAGACAATTGGATGAATTTCAGAATCTGTTGCTGGCCGCCATTCATATTAGCCATGAACTCATTACCTGCCAACAGCAGCAGGAGCAGCAGCGTCATCAGGTCACGCAGTTTATCAACTCACTGGAAACCCGAATCAATCAGGTTGTAAACGGGAATCTCGATTTGGACCCACAAACAGATTAACTTGCAAGGGCGGGTTGTAAGCCTGATTCTCAACGTCATCCTGAACGCAGTGAAGGATCTCCTGAAGCCGGCTCAGTTCCAAGTCGTTTAAGATCCTTCGCTACGCTCAGAATGACGTACCTGAGAAGTTACTAATTAATCAAATCATACCTGCAGCCATCCCCGCGGTGGATTCCAGTGAAGCATCAGCCGTAGCGTCGTTACCGAATGAAGAGCCATTAGACTGACTTAAATTAAACGACGAGGCCATCTTGTCAAAGCTATTGTCGCCCGTCAGGCTGCTCAAAGCGCCTGTCACGGTATCAGTGAGCATACCGTTAAACTGTTGAACCATATCATTCATGTCATCCATCATTTGCTGCCAGGGCTCTTTTTTCTCTTTATTTTTGTCGTCACTGGGAGACATTTGGTCCATCATTCCATCCAGCTGATTCGCAGAAGAAGATGCACCACCTGAAGGGATCATACCAGACATATCAGCACCTATAATAAAATCATTTCTTTCTAAAGATAGCATAAACTGCCGCAAGAGGCAGCTACCCCAAGCTTGCGTCGCTTTGAGAAAGCGGGTAAAACTTGTATGATTCACTATACCAAACTATTCATTAAAAAAATCGACAAAGAACAGTGTTTACACTTTCTTTTCAAATTTTGAGCAAGGTCTATTATGAATCTCGATGATTTTCGTTGTATGCGGCAGGGGGTGCAGTTATCGGTATTGAAACCAGAGCAAGCCTCATTATTAAAAGCCGTTGATCGACGAACTGGACACAAACAGAAAGCCTTGCTGGTTCTTCACGGCTTTTCTTCTTCTCCGGCCGTATTCAGGGAATTGTCAGCCGGTTTTGAAGGCTATGATGCCATAGTCATCCCCATTCTCCCTGGACATGCCAGCAATCTAGCCGAGTTTGGCGGCATAAAGGCAGCCGATTGGCTGGAGTACGTCAAGGACGTTTGTGCAAAACTGATAGATGAATACGAGCAGGTTGATGTGTTAGGACTTTCTCTCGGCGGATTGCTAGCCTGTCATCTGGGTTTTGAATTCAAACTCCACCATCTTTATTTATTGGCGCCAGCACTTGATTTACCCTACACTTTGTCGAAAACCCTTCATCTTGCCAGAGTTTTACGGAAGATGGGATTTATCCGCCTGCGAAGTGCCGCTGGTAATATATTGAAGCCTTCGAGCTGTGAAATTGCCTATCGCCAGTTGCCGCTTAATACGATTGTTGAAATTTTAAGTCTTATCCGTAACTTCAATTTTAGCCTGCCATGCTGCCCGACGGATGTTTTTCTTGGCTGCCATGATAAAGTGATTTCCTCTCATAAAGTGGCAGCTCGATTTGCCGGACAACCCCATATTCAGATTCACTGGCTAAAAAATTCAGCCCATGTCATTCCTTTGGACAGTGACATCCAGGAAGTGCTTCATTGCATACGAAACAATATGCAAAGGCCATAGAGCTGTAAGAATATCTTACAATATTTATTAAATTACATCTATCGGGAATGAATTTAACCTGTTATTATAGACGGGTTTTAGCAACCAGCCAAAGGGTATTTCTTTATGAAAAAGATCGCATTAATCTTATGTTTACTTCCTGTAGTTTCTTTTGCTGCACCCAAAGATGATGCCATGATTACTGTTTACCAGGAACGTTGTGCCAAAGAACAGGATCCCGTTAAACGCCAGAATTACTGCCATGCCCTGGAGCAAGTGGACACCAACACGGTGATTGCCGACCCCTTCCGTCAGGATGTAGCGCTTGCCTAATCTTTCTTAAGAGAAGATTCACTCTCCCATTAAATCCCTCTCTCTAACTCTCTCCCTGAGGGAGAGAGGATTTGGGGTCACCTGCTTTTAAACAGGAGACGATTGGTAAAGGCAATTCCCAGAACCGACACGAGCAGGGTCAGATGAATAACAACCTGCCACATGATGGTATCATTTCCATGTTTGGTCGGATCAATAAATGTGCGCAATAAATGAATAGATGAAATTCCCACCAGTGACAAGGCCAGTTTAATTTTCATTGCGCCCGCATCCAGTTCGCCCAGCCATTCCGGCTGATCGGGATGGGCATGAAGCTGCAAATGAGATACAAAGGTCTCATAGCCCCCCATGATCACCATAATTAACAAATTGGCTATCATCACCACATCAATTAGATCAAGTACCCCTAGCATAATTTCGGTGTCATCAAGTCCATTGATGTGTGAAATCAGATGAAATAACTCAATAATATATCGATAAACATAGGCCCCCAAAATACATAACAGGCCCAAGTATAAGGGCGCCTGAAGCCAGCGTCCCATAAAAATCAGCTGGCTTAGCGCCTGTTTCAGTTTAATCATTGCTGCTCCCCTATTGTGATGCAGCAACTTTAAACCGAGTGCAGAAAAAAGCAAGTATCTGGAAAAAAAGATCTCACTCCACTCGAATATTCAGAAATTGCCAGGGATCGCTCATATCCAATTTTTCAGGGAATAAGCGCTGGCGGTTTTCAAGAGGCGTCCATCGAGTATAATAACCTGCCACTTTACCCAGATAGGGCCAGGCAATCTGCAAGGCAAACTGAAAATCGATGTCTTCGGGTTCTACAATGCTTTTGCCTGGATTTTTTAAAGCCCAGATAACTCCGGCCAATACTCCGGCAGCGACTTGCAAACTGGTCGCATTATTATAGGGAACCAGTTTTCTGGCTTCATGGATTGATAATTGTGAACCATACCAGTAGGCTCCTTTTTTATTCCCCATAAGCAATACACCCAGTTCATCGGTACCTTCCACCACATCCTGAATGATTAAGCGGTTGCGATGCTCTAGCGTCCAGTTGCTTGCCTCGTATTCCTGGAGCGACAAAGTAGCATCCGGGCAAGGATAATATGCGTAATGAACAGTAGGCCGATAACTGACTTCCCTATCATTTTTTATCGTTAGGAAATCTGCAATGGTTAAGGATTCCGCATGCGTGATTAAAAAGCCATAAAAAGGGCCGTGAGTAGGAGTCCATGTCCGTACGCGGGTGCTTGCCCCTGTACGCTTAAGATAAATTGCCCCATCATTGGTAAAGGTGTGATGAATTGCATCCTCCGGCCAGTGACGTTCGTGCGTTCCCCAACTTAACTCGGCGGGTTGGCTGGCCTCCGCAATCAGGCCCTCCGCCGACCATGTGTTGACAAACTCCCCCGGTATTCTGAAACGATTACTCACTTGCGTATCCCGTTCCGCAATATGAATCACCTTAATACCCAGGGTATGAGCCAGTTTTGCCCATTCAGCCTGAGTGGCCGGCAACGAGCAGGATAATTCATTATCCTGAGCCATATTCCACAAGGCTTGCCTGATGAAATGCGATACCAGACCCGGATTGGCGCCGTGGGTCAGGATGGCAGTAGGCCCTTGCTCTTCCTTTAACTTAAGAACTCCCTGACGTAAATCATAACGGGTATGAAAAGAATGTTGCTTAGGTTTAACATCCAGCCACGGTTCGGTGCAGGCATCGAGATAAAGAATGTGTTTTTGCTGGCAATATTTAATTAAATCATGGCTGGAAATACCAGTAGACAGATTAATCAGAAAATCACCGGGATTCATTAATTCATTGAGCACATTAAGGTAATTATTTCGGGTAATCAGCTCTCTAACGAAGCTTAGGCCTTGCTCTTTGGCAATGGCTTCCCCGATTGTATCCTGTGTTAAAACAACGATTTGTGAAGGCGACATCTCCAAATGATGCAGTAAGAGGGGCACAATAGCCTGCCCAACACTGCCAAAACCGAGAATTAGAATTTTACTATCAAGACGATGATATTTCGTATCCTTATAACTCATGATTAAACTCATTTTTGTTAATTCTTGACTTAAATTGTAGCTCATTGATTGAATTTAAACACATTCTGAGTCAAGAAACAGATAATAACTCAATCGCTCTCACATAGCGAAGCGAGTCACATTGTCCTGACATAGCAGCTTCAAATAAAATTTGATTCAGGTCTTACATTCGCAAAATCATGCTGTCTTAAGAGATGAGGTAAATCCTCAAGCGGAGTGAAGCTGGATACACTTGCAACAGTCCAAACGGGTTTTTTATAGATTCATCTTGTCAGAAGGAAGTGATTCCTGGAATAATTTCGCAATGTATTGGATTATCTTTGAATCGCTGCGGCTTCTGGGGCAATACCAACAGGTTGTAATATTTTCAGAAAAATTTTCCAGATCCAGTTTGATTAATTCATGGTCACAATAAGAGCCAGGAAGAGCAGTCCAGGCAATACCTGTTTTAACCAATTTTTGGATTGAATCAATTGAAAATAGTTCGTGGTCGATTAACAAGGATATTCCATGCTTTGCAAAAAGACGTTCTAATTTATCTCGTATGGAAAAACCAGGCTCTGTGAGTATGCAACCATACTTTGACAGCGTTTGAAGATTAATTCTCTTTTTTTTCGCCAAAGGATGATCAGACGCGACAACAATAGCAATTGGCTCCTCCTGAAGACCTGTGCTTTTAATTGAATGATCAATCGACAAGTCTTCAGTTGTCAGCGCCAAATCAATAATTCCATTTTGTAATGCTGGAATTAATTCCTGTTTCGCCATCTGCTTAATATGGAACTGAGGATAATGCCTTCCTTTTGTTTTTAAAAACTCAATAAAATTCGGCAGGAAATGGAGTGCAGGATAAATAGAAACACCAAGATAAATTGGAACGGAATTAAAATCAGGCTCTTTTAAATTGGCAGCAGCATCCAGCATGGTATGCAAAATGAGACGCGCATAGGGAATTAATAATTTTCCTTCTATAGTAGGCATTACCATATTTGATTTCATTTCAAAAAGCTTTGTTCTGAATTCATTTTCAAGATTATTAATTCGTTTGCTGATAGTCGATTGGGTGACAAACAGCCGTTTGGCCGCTAAGGAATAGGAGCGGTACTCATAGACCATCAGAAATGATTTCAATTCATTACTATTCATCTTTATTCCAGTGCCTTATCCAAGGTAGTTCGTAAAAATGAGCCAGCAAGTCTATTGGTAATGGAGTACGCATTTTAATCGTAATAACCAAGCCTTATATTGTCAAACCATAGCCTAGTCCATGTTATAAAAGCCAGGATTCCAATTTTTCATAAGACAATAACTTTGAGTTAATTTTGCCCAGATATCATTGGTTTTGAATTTAATCAGAGGACAATGACATGAAAAATTTTGATCCAGTGACTGAAGCTACAGTAGAACCTTCAGAAACCTCCACAGAAGCCGGCGTTAACAAGACAAGCTATGCAGATATACCCAATGATGCGCAATTGCGAATTCTATCTTTTCTTGGCAATAAAGATTTGCTGAAGGCCGCCACCCTGGATAAGAAAACCAGGGCGCTGGTTGATATTGAAAAAGAAAATCGTGATTTAAAAGCTATTTCTTCTGATAATACTTATTTCATCCTTGGTGGATGTGTTGAGATTACCAGGCGCAAGCTTACCAGCATCTATTATTCGGCTCCACAAGAAGTAACCCTGAATGAAATAATCAAGGCTACACCTAAACCAAACAATCAGGTGAAGCTATTTCGTACCCGGGAAGAAGCAGAGCTCGCAGCCTATTCCTCAGATGACGATCCTACATCGTCCGTATTAAGACAAGTCGTTTTTGAAGTTAAACTCAAAGGTACACAAGCGCTGCATAATATCGATTTTAAAGAGGAACAACGTACTGTTGGGATCGTAGCTAAAAGAGCGGTGAAATTTGAATCGGCATCTATAATATTTGACGATTCATTTGACGTTCTTAAAGGTTACATTAATAGTAAAGAATATAAATTGCCAACCAGTTCAATTGAGAGCGCGGTAGGCAACGTCTCAGACTTGTGGTCATCATTTGCTAATATGAACCCTTTTAAATAATTACGGTTCTTGGATAAGGGAGCTTTTAAACTCCCTTATTTTAAAAGGAATTCTGAGTGAATAGGACTTCGTCTTTTATCGTATGGCCCAACTGATTGATCGCTTGACGGCGCAGATGACTTGAATTTAGCAGCCTTGATCAGTAGAGTACCTTCAGGTAAATCATTCTCTCAGCTTATGGGTTTTGGCTTAAATTTATTCATCATCATTGCTGATCAGTTCATGCTGTTTGTGGTTAACATGCTGGTTGCCCGCCATGCCGGAGAAGAGTTATTCGGCGATTTTACAGTCGCTACCAATGCCTTGCTGTTACTGGCCACTCTAATTACTTTGGGTATAGACTCAATCATTGCCTATTACGTACCCAAACTATTCATTCATCGAAAATACAGCGAAATTCAAACCTTAACTTTCTCTATGAAGGGTTTTTTAAAACCGGTGTATATCACTGTTCTGGTGATTGGTCTTTTGATGGCTCTGACCTTGACCGTATTAAGCCAGGTGATCAGTAGCCTGACGCTTTTTGATATTAGTCATCCGCTGTTTTTATTTATATGGGGAACGGTCGCACTGTCCTTATACAACATTTATCTGCAGTTTTTTCGCGCCATCGATTACATGCGCACAGCAGTTATCATGAGTTTACTGCAGACCCTGTGTTATTTTATTTTCAGTCTGCTTATTTACTTTTATATCTATCCTTATTTCTTTCAGCATGAACGCCGCTATTTTCCGCATATCATGCTGATTGGTTTTATCGCCAGTTACTTAGTCATTGTGCTGCTGTCAATTGCTATCCAAAATCGCAGCGCGCTCAAACGCTACAAAAAATCAGCAGAGCTTCGCCAGGAATGGAAAGGAAAAATTTACGGTTATACCGTTCAGAACTTGAATAAATATATTTTTACCGCAATTCCTTTAATGATCATTGAATGGCTGGGACAGCATGAACGCTCAGTGGGATTATTTTCTGCGGTAAGCTCCATTGTCTCATTAGGATTTATTGCCATTGCACCGATTGGAATTCTCATTGGCCCTGACATTTCCGCCGCCTTCGCGCAAAGCCGTGAGCATCTGAAAAAAGTGATGCGTAAATACCTGTGGATTTGTTTTGCCATTTCCCTAGTCGTGGTTGCCATCTTAGGCCTTTCTGCCCGACAAATTCTTTTATGGTATAAATCTGATTTTATCGATGCGCTTCCTTACACCTACTTCTGTTTAATTAATGTAGTGACTTACGCGATTTCCATGCCCCTGTCCAAGATGATTCAATATTCCCATGAAGGCAGTGAAGTGGGAGCAAAACTGACCATTGATTTATTAGTTTTCCAGCTGTTTTGCTGCCTGATATTAATCAATTGGCTGGGCCTTGACGGCGCTATTATTTGTTATATTGGCATTAATATTGTTTACAATGCAGCCATGATTCGCATGGCCAGAAAAATTATACGCATCGACCCCTTTGGAAAAGATCTGGTTTAAATGTGAACTTTGCAATTAATTAACAAAACCAGATTTGCATTAATCCCATTCAAAGCATATTCTGAATATAACAAAGGTATTCTTGCTCGGCTAACAACCTACTTTTGGAGCCAGAACCTAGATGCGGTGTGCAAGCTTAACTTGAATTAAGAAGCCTGAAGCATCTAATAGGGCGACCACATTGGAACCTAGAACCGCAGCAAGAATACCTTTACCTCTTTCGTGATTTCTTAAGCCTCCTGCAATTCCTTCGGATATAATCTATGGCCAAATATTATGGATATTGTTATAGTCCGGCCGAATTGCTTGCTAAAGAACAATATGCTTAATTTAAAAAAATGGAGCTTAACCTCAGGATTAATCGCTCTATTTACACTTTCCCCCCTTCATGCTCAGTGTGATGAGTCTATGTCTTTAACGATACAGGCTCTTATTGAGCGCGAGAGCGAACAATTTGATATTCCAGGTATTGAGGTGAGTGTTATTTGCCCGGGCAAAGATGCACCGGAGGATTTTGTTAATGGATCTTCCACCCTGACTCAGCAAATACCAATCACCCCGGCACATTTGTTTCAAATTGGCAGCGAAACCAAATCATTTATCGCCACGTTGATCCTGCTGCTGGAAGCCGAGGGAAAATTATCGATCAGTGATCCCTTACAGGGCTATTTGCCGGATTTACCGCTTGCCTGGCAGAAGGTAAGCATTCAGGAGCTTTTAAATCATAGCAGCGGCATCCCGAATTATACTGATGTTCTCGATAAAAAAGGCCGCGACAAGGGCTTCGATTTTGATTATCAATGAACTGCTTCTGAATTATTAGACCTGGTAAAAGAGGAGCCTCTTTATTTTGCACCGGGAGAAGGATGGCATTACTCGAATACCAATTATGTGTTAGCCGGCCTTATCATTGAGCAGGTCGCTGGAATGACGCTAAACGAACAAATACAGACGCGTCTGCTAGACCCATTAAGACTAAATAATAGTTTTTATATTCCCAGCAGCTACACTGAAGAAATTCTGCAACGCATGGCACATGGCTATTCCGACCGCGGTTATTTTCCAGACGAACCCAAAGACATCACACTTTCCAATCACTCCTGGGCCAATGCCGCCGGCGCAATGATTTCAAATTCGCATGATATGGCACTTTGGCTAAAGGCGCTGACACAAGGGGAGCTGCTGGCTCCTCAGCAAATGCAAGAGCTGACGACAACCGTTGAAGCCTCCCTTCCTCTGGCTAAAAACGTTGAGTATGGGCTGGGCATTATTCATGATTCAGAAACCTTTGGGGAAGACGCCTGGTGGCATAGCGGCGGAACCCTTGGGTTTAGTGCAATGATGATTTGGCTGAAAGAGAGTGATGTGATTCTGACGATTAATATCAGCCATTATACTGCCGGGAAGGATTTATATTTAGTGGCCCAGGATTTAAGCAACGTGCTTCGTAGCGAGAGAGGGGTTTAAATCAACCCTCAACCTGGCCCTCACTGCCATTAAGTTAAGGAATTTAGTCATTCCCGCGAAGGCGGGAATCCATTCCTCAATTGGCATTATAGCTCGCTCAGAGATGGATCCCCGCCTTCGCGGGGAGGACAGTTTAATATACATTTGAGCTTAACTTAATGGCAGTGCCCTCTCTATACGCCCTTCTTTTCTTTAACCCTCGCCAAAGCCTGCAAAATATAATCCTGTTTGGCGATAACATCAGCCTGGTTATTCTTTGCCGCAATGGCTAATTGTTTTTTCTGGCGATAGGCTTGCTGCTGCTCATGTTCCTGACGCAATAAACGGACTTTGCGCGCATTGAAATGCTGCCTTGCCAGTTTCCGATCAAACTCTGCTGCGGGTACAGGGGTCATTTCAATGCAATCAACAGGGCAGGGCTCCACGCACAATCCACAGCCAGTGCATTCTGTTTGAATAACACTGTGCATCAGTTTTGCCGCCCCGACAATAGCATCCACAGGACACGCCTGAATACATTTGGTGCAGCCGATACATTCTGGCTCGCGAATGGCGGCAATTGCCGGCTGCCGGGTATTCTTAAGCGCGCCTTCGAGGTAGGGCGACGCGTCCTGATTCAGCAGACTACCGAGAGCCTTAACCGTTTCTACACCGCCAGGTGGGCATAAATTAATCGCAGCTCCACCTTGCGCAAGCGCTTCTGCATAAGGCATACAACCCGCAAAACCACATTCGCCGCATTGGGTCTGCGGCAAAATAGTATCAATAGCGTCTACAAGCGATTTCATTTTACTTTCATACCCGGCAAAGCGCCTTCATCAGGGTTAAGCAGATAAATCCCTTTTCCATCACCGGCTGCCAATACCATCCCTTCGGAAACACCAAAACGCATGGTGCGAGGCTCCAGATTGGCAACCATTACTGTCAGGCGGCCAATCAGATCATCTGGCTGATAAGCTGACTTAATTCCGGCAAAAACCTGCCGTTCTCCCGTGCCCAAATCCAGCTTCAGTTTGAGTAATTTATCAGCACCTTCTACTGCTTCCGCAGCAATAATGCGCGCTACCCGCAAGTCAATTTTACTGAAGTCCTCTATGGAAATCCGGGCTGCTTCATTTTCCTTTGCCGGCTTGGCTACTGCAGGGGGTTCCTGCTTGCCTTCTTCCAGCAAGGCATCGATTTTTTCTTTTTCAACTCGCGTAATCAAAGGTTTAAACGGCTGAATTTGATGTTCTGTCAAGGGAGTGTCAATCGCATCCCAGTGCTCGGCAGAGCTATTCAAAAACTGTTCAGCGTCTTTTGCCATCATCGGCAACACCGGTTTCAGATAAGTTATCAATACACGGAATAAATTTAATCCCATTGTACAAATCGCCTGCACCTGCGCATTTTGCTCGGGATCTTTGGCTAGCACCCAGGGCTTGTTGTTATCGATATACTGATTGACTTTATCGGCACACTCCATAATCTGACGGATTGCTTTGGCATAATCTCTTTGGACATAGGCTTCGATAATCGCTGGTTTAACGCTTAGTAATTCCTGGTACAAAGCAGGATCGCTTAAGTGATCTGCCAGACGGTTGTCGAAGCGCTTATTGATGAAACCGGCGCAGCGGCTGGCAATATTCACTATTTTGCCAACCAAATCCGCATTAACGCGATTAATGAAATCATCAAAATTCAAATCCAAATCATCCACACGGCCGTTTAACTTGGCAGCAAAATAATAGCGCAGATATTCAGGATGCAAATGCTTGAGGTAATTACGCGCCTCGATAAAAGTACCCCGCGACTTCGACATTTTCTGCCCGTTTACGGTCAGAAATCCATGAGTATAAACCGCTGTCGGCAAGCGGTGCTGACTGCCAGCGAGCATCGCCGGCCAAAATAAGGCATGAAAATAAACAATATCTTTACCCACAAAATGATACAGCTCGGTTGTCGAATCTTTATTCCAAAATTCATCAAAAGACAAGCCGCTTTCATTGCAGTATTTTTTGAAGCTGGCCATATAACCCACTGGCGCATCCAGCCAGACATAGAAAAACTTGTCCGGTGCGCCAGGAATTGGGAACCCGAAATAAGGAGCATCGCGAGAAATATCCCATTGCTTAAGACCAGCAGCAAACCACTCATCAAGCTTATTGGCCACTTCCGCTTGCAGGTGGCCTTTTCGGGTCCATTCCTTCAGCAACGTTTCATAACGCGGCAAATCAAAGAAATAATGCTCTGAATCTTTTTCTATCGGCTTGACACCTGAAATGGCTGACACTGCGTCAAGCAGTTCGGTTGGCGAGTAGGTAGCTCCGCAGGCTTCGCAGTTATCCCCGTATTGATCAGGCGTTTTACATTTTGGGCAAGTTCCCTTGACGTAGCGATCCGGCAGAAACATTCCTTTCACAGGATCATAGGACTGGCGAATTGTTTTTTTAACGATATCGCCATTCGCCTGCAAACGCTCATAGATGCTGTTGGCAAGTGCCTGATTCTCATCCGAGTGTGTGGTGTGATAACAATCGTAGTCAACGGCAAAGGCTTTAAAGTCCTGCTCATGGCTTTCACGAATCATGCTTGTTAATTCGACCGGTGTAATTCCCAGTTGCTCAGCCTTTAGCATGATCGGTGTACCATGCGCATCATCGCCACAGACGCTGATACACTGGTGTCCCAGCATTTTTTGAGTACGCACCCAGATATCCATTTGAATATGCTCTACCAAATGCCCCAGATGTAAATGTCCATTAGCATAGGGCAACGCGCTGGTTACCAAAAGTTTCCGCACTTTTGTCATCGTTTCACTCATCATAAAAAATTATCAAGTATAATCTATTGTGCTATAGAAATGACATGAATTAATTAACAGTTTTGCACTCTGCCTTGCTAGGGAATCAAGGGCTTGCGCAGCAGCTCCTGCTCTCTGGTCACAGGCTGGCTTTGCCAGAGGTTATCTTTACCGCGGCTAAAGCAACTTTTACCAGGAGCAGTTTCCGGATTGGAACCCGGCTCAAAATCAAGATCTTTCAATATCTGAAGATAGGCATCTGGCTTGGTCTTCCCGTAAAAATCCTCGTAATCGCTCTCAGTCAGATCGGGCACTTCATCCAGATCGGGAGGATTAATTAATTGATCCAGACTCTGAATCACCCAATGTAAAAAATTGGCGGCAGCTGAAAAAAATAATACTGCGGTAGAGGCGATAGCAGCGCAGGCGAAGGCGGCAGGTACCATATTCAAAGAGAAGAGGAACGCAAAAGGCTGCCAGCCGCTAAACAGCGCAAAACTTGCAATTGCAGGCAAGGCAGGCGGGAAAAAAGCCACCAGACATCCCACTGCCGCCCCTGCGATCAGAGCCAATAAAACAGCAGTCAGCAATTTCCAATGTCTGCGCAACCATTTACCCATTGTTAGCCCCTTAAATTGAACCTGATTTAATAACGCGGAATCATGATAGCAATCTTATTTGCACAAGTGAACTAAAATACAACCAATTCATGGTGATTTTAAAACAAATGGCTATTAATTGGCACAGGATAAAGCCATCTGCTACTCAAAACTGTCTGGACTGGCTAATTATGTTGATACAGGGTGGGATCAGCAATACCAGCCTCAACAAACCCTTTTTGCCGGAAAGTGCAGCTATCACATCGTCCACAGGCTCTTCCCTCACCATCCGCCTGGTAACAGGATACGGTCAAGGCGTAATTGACTCCCAAACCAGCACCCAATCGAACGGTTTCGGCTTTACTCAGATGAATAAGGGGGGTATGAATTTCCAGAGGATTTCCCTCTACCCCAGCCCGGGTTGCCAGGCCTGCCATTATTTTGAAGGCGTCCATGTATTCAGGGCGGCAATCAGGATAGTTTGAATAATCAACTGAACTGACTCCAATAAAGATATCATTAGCGCCGATCACTTCTGCATAGCCTAAGGCGATGGCCAGAAAAATAGTATTTCTCGCAGGCACATAGGTCAGCGGAATCCTGTCTGTGGGCTGGTAATCCGGTACTTCTATCGTCTCATCAGTTAAGGCGGAGCCCCCGAATTGATTAATATCCAGGTTCACAATACGATGTTCAGCAACCTTGAAACAAGCCGCCACGCGCTTTGCAGCCTCAATTTCAAAATTATGACGCTGGCCATAGGAAAAACTTAAGGCGAAACATTGATATCCTGCTGCCTTGGCAACTGCCAGACAAGTGGTTGAATCAAGGCCCCCCGATAATAATACAACTGCTTTTCTCATAGGTAAGTCTCAAACGCTAAATTCAGGACGATTGTAGCCTAGTTGTGGGATAATGTAATAGTGAACCTGAATACACGACTTACCTTCTCAGCCTCATTGCCATTAAGTTAAGCTCAGTTGTATATAAATTGTCCTCCCCGCGAAGGCGGGGATCCATCTCTAAGCTGGCTATAATGCCGATTGAGGATGGATTCCCGCCTTCGCGGGAAAGACAAAACTCATTAACTTAATGGCAGTGCCCCTCACCCTGGATAGCCACAAGGAATAGAGTCAGTTAAGGGTGCTCAAATCACTTTTTGGCGTCAGCAAATGCTCGGCTTCAGAGTCCTCTGCTTTCTTCACTTCAGAAGAACCCTTGCCCGATATAAATAAAACAGGCGATTTTTTAATTTTCAGCGGGCTTAAATCCTCTACCTTGCGAGCCGGGTTAGCAGAGAATTCATCATATTCCAAAGCCAGCGGCTCATCAAAATCAGGGAGTTCATCTCTTGCAGGTTCAAACTGCTTGAGAATAATGTGCGATAAAGCCGCTATTGCAAAACCCGCCGCCATTATGCCAATACCTGCTCCCAAAGGCATAAAAATTAAGGAAGCAAAGATCACTGCCGGGATCAGAGCATCAATTAAAATCGCTCGAACCAGTTTGATTTTCTGGAAACGCACCATCCTTTCCTGATAATCGGAATCAATCATCAGACCTTTCATCTCCAGAAACAATGCCTTGCGTTCGTTTTCATCCGTTGAAGCACTAAACAACTGCAGTAACTCCCGGGCTTCCAAATGATCCTGTTTGCTCAGCGCTTTGGACTTGGAAACATCCAAAGCCCCAGCAATACCGGCATAGGCCGCATTTAGCACAAAACAAAGGCTGGCACCGAGTAAACCGATCATCATAAAGGTCGCCGGAGCAAGCATCGCTGGCGGAAAGAAAAAACAGCAGGCCACACAAAAGGCTGCCATCAGTCCACCGGCATAAACCATGTCGTTAATCATGCCGAGCTTTTTATATTTCCATTCAAGCTCAGTGCGCATGATTAAATTCCTTGCTTCGCGCACTTGCTTCTCTAATGCTGAGATTTGAGCCGGATCAGCCGTAGCGGCTTTTTTGGCTTTGAGCAATTGCTCTTCCAAACGCGCATAAGCTTCATACAGAGCGGTTATTTTTTTATTGTAGGCGGTACTTTCCTCATAAAAACGCCAGATGGAAAGACTAAAATCCATTAACAATAAGCCCATAGTTGCCAGATTACCGGCCATGCCCATAGCGCCAGGCCCTTTGAGCCAGAAAAAGCAGGCCATATTGGCCAAGCCCCAGATGGAATCATTCAGCAAGCTGAATTTCCTTTGATTCCATTGGGTTTTAAACCTTTCCCAAGCCGGTATTTTCTGCTCTTCAGCGCTCATCCAGGGGCCAGCGATAGTGTGCTTGAGCAATAAGCTTAAATTGATTGAGAAACGGGTATAGTAAAGCACCCAGCTCATATAACCGGTAATCGGAGCAGGGGCGGCAATGCCTTTTTGCGCCTGCGCCTTGCGGTAGAAATCATCAGGCAGCATCTCAATAACCGAGCTGAGCATGCCGCCGCCCCACACCCAGTATAGTCTCCGCTCATTGACGTCACTCATCCAGCCGATCAGAGTCCCGGTTTTGGCATCAGCAATTTCAGCCATTTTATCGGCAATGAATTTCCCAACGGTGAAGCCGAGATATTTGGCAGGTTTGTCAGGGCTCTCTTCAATCGCTTCATCAAGCTGCGCTTTTTTCGACAGCTCATCTTCCGGTGCCTGAACCTGCTCGATCTTAAGCAGCAATTGCTCGCATTTCAGATAATCATCATTCAAATCATTTAAAGGTTGAAACCTGTTCTCATGAAAATTCAGATAGGTCTGATACCTTAATAATTCCTGGATGAATTTAAGCTTCTTCTTCTCGGTTTCAAGCTGCTCAGGATTTAGAAATCGATATTCTGCACCCTTGGTCAGACTAAGTTTGCTTCGATGATAGTTTAAAAATACCGACAGCCAGTCGCGGTTCGCGGCGAGCTCTTTTATATCATAAGGCGCCTCTGCATCGTCAAAGCGGCGAACCAATTCAAATCCGAGCATTTGATTAAGCATCTCTGAATTCTGAATTGTTCGGTCTGACATGATATCACCTCATTTGTTAATATGGGGCTGGTGATTTTTTAAAAAGGCACAAGCTGTTCTTTTTTATAACATAGCAGGTATTTATCACACAAGCTTAGTTTTTTCATTTTTACAATCCTGAAACGATATTTACTGGAATTAATCAATGGATATTGGTTAAACAGGCGAATACAAATGCGCATAGAACTTGGGTGAATAGTCAAAAATGTGTATAATCCTTTGTTTTTGTTGTCCAACTTCTTACGATCATGAATCTGGAAAAGCATTACGATGTCATTGTAGTCGGTGGCGGCCATGCCGGTACCGAAGCAGCTCTCGCCTCAGCCCGACTTGGGGCTGAAACTTTACTGTTAACCCATAACATGGACTTGCTCGGTCAAATGTCCTGCAATCCGGCCATCGGCGGTATTGGCAAAGGGCACCTGGTTAAAGAGATTGACGCACTGGATGGAGTGATGGCACTCGCTGCTGATCAGGCAGGAATTCAGTTTCGCATTCTTAATGCGTCCAAAGGGCCGGCTGTACGCGCTACCCGCGCACAGGCTGACCGGGTTCTTTATCGTCAGGCGATCAGGCAATTTCTGCAGAATCAACCTCATTTAAGCCTGTTTCAGCAGTCAGTTGATGATCTCATTATTGAAAATGGACAGATTGCCGGGGTTATCACGCAAATGGGTTTAAAGCTGCGCGCCCGCGCCGTGGTGCTGACCGTTGGCACTTTTCTGGGCGGCAAAATTCATGTCGGCATGGCCCAATACGCCGGCGGTCGGGCTGGTGATCCGCCAGCCATTGCCCTGGCTCATAAACTCCGTGAACTGGATTTACCAGTTGGCCGACTAAAAACAGGCACTCCGCCGCGGATTGACAGCCGTTCGCTGGATTATTCGCAAATGACGATTCAACCCGGGGACACGCCGGTTCCGGTATTTTCCTATCTGGGAAATCTTGCTATGCATCCGCAGCAGCTGCCCTGCTACATTACACATACCACCAGCCAAACTCATGAAATTATTCTGGCTAACCTTCACCAGTCCCCCATGTATGCCGGGGTTATTGAAGGCGTAGGCCCGCGCTATTGCCCCTCTATTGAAGATAAAGTGGTGCGCTTTGCTGATAAATCCTCACATCAGATCTTTGTAGAACCGGAAGGGCTGACCAGTGATGAAATTTATCCTAATGGCATTTCAACCAGCCTGCCTTTCGAGGTTCAGGTGCAATTTGTCCGTTCTATTAAAGGCTTTGAAAATGCCCACATCACCCGTCCAGGCTATGCGATTGAATATGATTATTTTGATCCCCGCGGATTAACCTCCTTTTTGCAGACCAAAGCCATCAGCAATCTGTTTTTCGCAGGCCAAATCAATGGCACAACTGGTTACGAAGAGGCTGCGGCACAAGGAATTATCGCCGGAATGAACGCCGCCTTACTGGTTAAAGAACAGGAGCTATGGTGCCCGCGTCGTGATGAAGCCTACATCGGCGTACTGATTGATGATTTGATTACCCTGGGAACTCAGGAGCCTTACCGCATGTTTACTTCGCGCGCTGAATACCGGCTCCTTCTGCGTGAAGACAATGCCGATTTACGCTTGACCGCAAAAGGACGTGAGCTTGGGATTGTGACAGAAAAGCGCTGGCAGCATTTCTCTGAAAAACGCGAAGCAATTGAGAGCAGTAGAACCCTGCTGCAAAACACCGCCATTCGCGCCGATAATCGGGAGGTACTCGAAAAGCTGCTGGAAAAACCTCTGCAGCAGGATTGCAAAGCTATTGATCTCTTGAAACGCCCCGAAATCAGCTATCAGCAATTACAGGCTTTAGACAGTCTGGAGTTACCTGAGTTGAGCGACAGAATCGCGGAACAGCTCGATATTCAAAGCAAGTACGCAGGGTATATTGAGCGTCAGCAATTGGAAATTGAACGTTTACGAAAACATGAAGCAACACAGCTTCCAGCCTCTCTGGATTATGCCCAGGTCACAGGACTTTCCAATGAAGTGGTGCAAAAGCTTGCTAAAATCAGACCAACAACTCTGGCGCAGGCGGGCCGCATTTCAGGCGTTACTCCGGCCGCATTATCCTTATTGCTGGTTCATTTGAAAAAACATCGGATGCCCGCATAATGCAGACTATCGAACCAGAATTAGAAAAGGGCTTGCAGCAACTAGGGCTATCCGTATCACCTGAGCCTTTACTTAATTATTTACTGCTTTTACAGAAATGGAACAAGGCTTACAATCTGACCGCCATTCGTGATTTGCCCGCAATGTTAAGCAAACACCTGTTGGACAGCCTGACCATCTCGCCATGGCTGCAAGGCCCGCGGCTCATTGATGTGGGCACCGGCGCCGGCTTGCCAGGCATTCCGCTCGCCATTGCTCACCCGCATTTGCAAATCAGTTTACTGGACAGTAATGGCAAAAAAATTCGCTTTCTGCAGGAAGTTAAACGCCAGCTTAATCTAAGCAATATTGAAATTATCGAATCACGCGTTGAAAACTATAAACCAGCGACAGGTTTTGATACAGTGATAAGTCGGGCTTTCAGTGATCTGTCGCAGATGATAAGCTGGACGAAACACTTGCTTGCCAGCGACGGCATCTGGCTGGCAATGAAAGGACGCTACCCTGAAATTGAATTAAGCACTATCGACCAAGGTTTTAAGGTTATTCCCTACAGCGTACCGGGTCTCGATGGTGAACGTTGCTGCATCATTATTGCTAATACTAGTAAGGAATAACCATGGCCAAAGTTATTGCTATTACCAATCAGAAAGGCGGCGTTGGCAAAACCACCACCGCAATAAACCTGGCTGCCTCTATAGCTGCACACCGCCAGAATGTACTTTTAATTGATTTGGATCCTCAGGGTAATGCCACGATGGGTTCCGGTGTGGATAAAAACGCACTCGTACATACCTGCAATGAAGTTATTTTACGTGATTGCCTGGCGGAACAAGCCTGCCTGGTTACCGCCTGCGGTTACGATATCATTCCCTCCAATGGAGATTTAACCGTTGCAGAAGTCAGTCTTATGGAGAGAAACCACCGTGAGACCTTTCTTTTTAAAGCCCTGCAGCCCATACAGAACAATTATGATTTTATATTAATTGATTGCCCGCCGGCATTAAATACGCTCACCATCAATGCTCTGGTAGCTTCTGACTCTGTATTAATTCCCATGCAATGTGAGTATTATGCTCTGGAAGGACTTGCCGCACTTTTAAACACCGTCGAACAAATCAGAAGTTCAGTCAACACCCGCCTGCAGCTTGAGGGGGTTTTAAGAACCATGTATGACTCCCGTAATCGCCTCTGCTCTGAAGTGTCGCGCCAATTGCTTGATCATTTCGGCAATAAGGTTTATCGCACCGTCGTTCCGCGTAACGTCAGACTGGCCGAAGCGCCCAGCCACGGAATGCCAGCATTACAATACGACAGAACATCACCCGGAGCCGCCGCTTACATGGTACTGGCCGCCGAAGTCATCAGCAAACAAACTGTAACCAGTTAGAGGTCAATATATGTCAGTTAAACGAGGCAGCCTGGGTAAAAACCTGTCCGCATTATTAGGAACCAGCCCTGCTACTGCAATTCCTGTTGCCAAACCGTCTGAATCCAGTAAATTAAAACTGGATTTACTACAGCCAGGTAAATATCAGCCCAGAAAAGCGATTGATGAGGTCTCGCTTGAGGAGTTAGCAGGATCAATCAAGCAGCAAGGTTTGCTGCAGCCAATTGTCATTAGGCCTTTAGCGAATCAAAAATACGAAATTATCGCCGGCGAACGCCGCTGGCGCGCTTGCCAGTTAGCCGGGTTAAGCGAAGCGCCGGTAATTATTAAAGAAGTTGATGATGAAACAGCGATGGCGATGGCCTTGGTTGAGAATCTGCAGCGTGAAGACCTTAATCCAATGGATCAGGCCAGAGCAATGGGCAGGCTGCACCATGAGTTTGAATTGACGCATCAGCAGATTGCCGAGTTATTATCAAAATCACGGACTGCAGTCAGCAATTATCTGCGCCTGCTAAGCCTGGCTGAAGAAGTAATGCGTATGGTAGAGCATGATGATCTGGACATGGGCCATGCCCGAGCGCTGCTTATGCTAAACGCGGAGCAACAGATTCAGGTTGCCAAACTGGTGATTGCGAAATCCCTTTCTGTCCGCGAAACTGAGAAACTGGTTAATCGGCTCAAAGAAGGTAAAGCGCCTCAAGCTGAAGATCGGGAAATCCCTGCTCACACTCAAATACAGATTCAAACCCTTTCCCAGCATCTGAAGTCAAGAATCAAATTAAAACCCGGCAAAAATGGCAAAGGCAGCCTGGTTATTCATTACGACACTTTGCATGACCTCGACTGTGTAATTCGTCAAATAATCGAGAAGTAAATTTTATTTTTGCATGCCCCTCAACCATACTCATAATATGCTGTTTGAAATTGCCATCAACCTGCAAACGATGGTAGGGGGGTCCTATGCAGATCCAACCTGTAGAGCCGCTGGTGGTTCTGCTTAGCTGCGGTCAAATGAAAGTGGCTAGCTATCTTCTTGAACTGACTGAACATAGCCTGAGTGTAACCAGCACTGAATTTCTGGATAAAGATAGTGTTGTTCTTTTTAAATCCAGATATTTCCGCGGCGAAGCATCGATTAAATCAATATCCTATGATCACTACCGTTTTACCTATGCTTTAGAGATTGGAAATATTAATTTTCAGCCGGGCTTGCTGGTGAACACCCAATTGTGATCTTTGCAAAACTATCAGATTGATGGAATTAAGTTAAACAGCGGATTGCTTGCATGCAATTCCTGAAGCGTGGTGGTGTGCTCTCGTTGAACCCAAAGCCGGTTGTAATTAAGCGCATCGAATAGGCTATAGGCACTACCTTGATGTTTTCCACGGACAAACAGATCAAGATCAACCATCTCGCTTTCTATTGCCCGTTCCAGGGCCGCCTCAATCATTGCTGCCTTATGCAATTTGCCGCTGTTGAAAAACGAATATCTGGCCTGTCTGAGTCTGTCTATTTTTGTTCTGACTTCACAAATAAATTTGAGCAGGTTTTCATGGGGATGTTCAAAGCGAGGCAATTCTTCAGAGGGTAGACGCGGTTGAGTTCTAAGAAAATCGAGCAGTTCCCCTGCGGATCGATATACCTTGGCATTAGAAGCCGATATCACGTGAATTGCATGTACCTCAGCCATTGCTTCATTCAAACTGGCAATTTTTTGTCTTCCTTCCCAACTGGAATCTGCAAAAAAACGCTGCAGATCCTCCAGTGAAAATTTTAATACTTCAAAGCGGCCGCCAGTCTTGCGCTTAAGGCTGATAATTTTATTCAGCTCCTGGATATTAAACAGGTGTAATCGGTTTAAGTTAACTTCTCTTAGATCAAGCGATTTAATACGGGCGGGTAGATATTCAACCAGTAAATCGCAGGAGCTTAATGAAAGCGATGATAAATCTTCTCCACTCCAATCAAGTTCTGTCTGATCATCAGGTATGAGGGCGACGACCCGTCTTAGCAGATCTCTGTACACAGCATAGTTTTTATGGGTTATACGAGGATAGTGTATGGGACTAAGCAGATCTTTGATACCCATAATAGAGATTTAACAGTGAGAGGGGTGCATGCATTATAACATGCGAGCAATTATCTATCAAACTGTGCCATACCATGTCATCTCGAACGTAGTGAGAGATCTCCGGATGCTAGTACAAACCAAATTTGGGAGATCTCTCACTGCGTTCGAGATGACGGCGACCTGTTTTACAGCCAATAGACAAAGATAAACAGGAATAACCAGACGACATCCACAAAGTGCCAATACCAGGCCACAGCCTCGAAAGCAAAATGACGTTCGGGAGTGAAATGCCCATAAATGCAACGGATCATGATGATAATCAACATGATGGTTCCAATGGTTACATGCAGGCCGTGGAAGCCGGTTAACATGAAAAAGGTGGTGCCGTAAATCCCTGCATCAAGGGTTAAACCCTTTTCTGTGTAGGCTTCATAATACTCATAGCCCTGCAGCGTGAGGAAGAGGATTCCTAAAGCAACAGTCAATGCCATACCGATAACCAGCTGACGACGCTTATTCAGTTTTAAAGCCCAATGCGCCCAGGTAATGGTTACCCCGGAAGTTAAGAGGATGAGGGTATTGAGCGCAGCCAAACCCCAGGCTCCCATCGCTTCATGAGCACCAGCAAATATCTGATTATTAGGATTCTGCAGCAAAGGCCAGGTCGCTTTGAAATCTGCCCACAAAGTGTAATGGGTTATCGGATGTATTTCACCGCCAAGCAGTGGAACAGACCAGAAGCGGGTAAAAAACAACGCGCCGAAAAATGCCCCGAAAAAGCAGACCTCGGAAAAAATAAACCAGCACATCCCCCAGCGAAAGGAACGATCCACTTGCAGATCATACAATCCTTTCTGATTCTCATAGATTACCTGACCAAACCAGCCAACCATCATGGTGATCATAATGATTAAACCGAGAGTAAACAAATAAGGGCCATACCAGTCATGATGAAGCCAGGATGCAGCGCCCACCAGTGTAGTCGTTAAGCCAATCGAACCCACAAGCGGCCAGTGGCTTGGTTGGGGGACGTAATAGGTGCCGTGCGCTCCCATATTTCTTTATCTCCTGTTAGTAATTTCTACGTAATTCTTTTTCTAATTTATAACCCGGTTTGATACATCAAACAATGTATAAGCCAGGGTGATTGTTTTGACATTCTCCGGCAACTCTGGATCCAGATGGAATAAAAGGGGCATATCCATCGCCTCATGTCCATTCAGGGTTTGCTGAGCAAAACAAAAACACTCCGTTTTTTTTAGGTATTTAGCTGCTATACCTGGTGTTATACTGGGTATTGCCTGTACAGTCATTCGATGGTTGGTCTGGTTTTCAGCATAGAACGCCAGCTTTGCAATTTCTCCCGGATGAATCTTGATTTTTGTGGTTTTCGGATAAAATTTCCAACGCAAGTTGCCATTATTCGTGGCTACAAATTCCACAGTTATCGTTCTTTCCCTGGAAACTTTTAGCTCAGAAGGCTCAACACGTGCAGAAGGCCCGGTGATTTTTCCGTTAATTCCCAAAGTTTTACATAAGCTGTTATAGATTGGTACCAGGGCAAAACCGAATGCAAACATGGACAACACAACCGCTGTTAACAGTATCACCAGCCTGAAATGACTTTTAACCAAATTTAATACCTCATGGTTGTCGTTCGGCATATCAGCTGCTTCTGCAGCTGATTCGCTTAGCTAATAGTTGGTGGAACAGAGAAGCTATGATAGGGCGGCGGTGAAGGCAAGGTCCACTCCAGACCATGAGCCCCCTCCCATACTTTGCCATCCACTTTTTTACCGCCTCTGACGGTCGCGATCACATTGTATAAGAATAGCAATTGAGAGAAGCCAAAAATAAAGGCCCCAATCGTTGAAATCATATTAAAATTGGTGAACTGCAAGGCGTAGTCAGGAATCCGGCGCGGCATACCAGCCAAGCCCAGGAAATGCATTGGGAAAAAGGCAATGTTCACTGAAATCGCCGAGAGCCAGAAATGCCATTTGCCCAAAGTTTCGTTATACATGTGGCCTGTCCACTTGGGTATCCAATAATAAGTAGCGGCCATTAAGGAGAAAATGGCACCTGGAACCAGTACGTAATGGAAGTGGCCTACCACGAAATAAGTATCCTGATATTGGTAATCCGCAGGAACCAGAGACAACATTAACCCGGTAAAGCCGCCAATCGTGAATAAAAAGACGAAGGCAATGGCAAAAAGCATCGGGGTTTCAAAGGTCATGGCTCCTTTGAACATGGTGCTCACCCAGTTGAACACTTTAATTCCAGTGGGGACCGAAATAAGCATCGTGGTATACATGAAAAACAGCTCAGCACCCAGAGGAACTCCGGTAGTGAACATGTGATGTACCCAAACGATGAATGACAAGAGAGCAATACTCACCGTTGCATAAACCATAAAATGATAACCAAACAATGGCTTACGACTAAATGTTGGAATGATTTCGGAAATAACCCCAAAGGCAGGAAGAATCAATACGTACACTTCCGGATGACCAAAGAACCAGAATACATGCTGGAACAGAATCGGATCGCCGCCGCCAGCCGCCTCAAAAAAGCTGGTGCCAAAATGGCGGTCCGCCAGCATCATGGTGACCGCGCCTGCCAGTACCGGCATAATCGCAATTAGTAGAAAAGCGGTAATTAACCAGGTCCATACGAACATAGGCATTTTCATCAGAGTCATGCCAGGAGCACGCATGTTGAAGATGGTCGCAATGATGTTAATTGAACCCATAATAGAGGAAAGCCCCATCATATGGATGGCGAAAATCATGAAATCCGTGCTTGGTGGAGCAAACTTGGTGGATAATGGGGCATACATGGTCCAGCCAAAATTAGGACCTCCGCCTGCATGAAACATGGTGGATCCCAATAATGCGAAGGCAAATGGCAATATCCAGAAACTCCAGTTGTTCAAACGGGGTAAGGCCATATCCGGTGCTCCAATCATCATCGGAATTTGCCAGTTGGCCATGCCGGTAAACGCAGGCATCACTACACCGAACAGCATGATTAGCCCATGCAGGGTAGTCATCTGATTGAAGAAGTTGGGATCAACAAAACGATGTCCTGGCTGAAAAAGCTCCGCCCGAATCACCAATGCCATAGCGCCAGCAACAAAGAAACTGATCAATGCCAGAAACAGGTAAAGTGTTCCAATGTCTTTATGGTTGGTAGTAAATACCCAACGCTTGATAAAACCCATAACGCCCTTGCCCTGTTCGGGGCCATGATCGTGCTCATGATCATGGAGATGAGCATCATGTGTATTCTGATGTGTTGTTACTTCACTCATTGTAAACCTCCAGCTTGAGCTTTATTGACCTTGGTCGGTTCCTGATCTTCGCCATGTCGAACCTTGTTTACATCAGCCGGCTGAACATCGTCATCCGTATTATTTTCCCAGGCATTACGCTCATAAGTAACCACAGCAGCGATTTCGGCATCGCTTAACTGGTCTTTATAAGCCTGCATTGCAGTGCCGGGTACACCGTTCAACACTATTCCGATGTGCCGTGAAACAGGTTTTCCAACCGCAACGGAACTACCCTTCAGGGGTGGGAACATGGGTGGCATACCTTTACCGTCAGATTTGTGGCAAGCCGCACAAATTTGCTCATATTTGGTTTTTCCAAGATCCATCAATTCCTTGCGGGTCATTGGTTTTTGCTCGACAGCAGCACCAGCTCCTTCGGCGTATTCATCAACGACCTTGGGTTGCTCTTCTACCCATTTGGCAAATTCTTCATCGGTGACTGCCTTCACTACGATCGGCATGTAGGCATGGTTAATCCCACAAAGCTCCGTACATTGGCCGCGATAAATCCCAGGTTTTTCAACCCGCGCCCAGGCTTCATGCATAAAACCAGGTATGGCATCACGCTTGATTCCCAATTCAGGAACCCACCAGGAATGAATTACGTCATTGGCTGTTACCAGAAAGCGAACTTTTTTATGGACTGGAATAACCAGCGGCTTGTCTACTTCCAGCAAATACCATTGTCCTTTCTTCTCCTGATTCTGGATTTGCTGATAAGGCGTGGCGATGTTACTGAAATAGCTGATTCCCTGATCCAGATACTGATATTGCCATTTCCACTGATAGCCGACGACTTTAATGGTGACATCCGAATCGCTGGAGTCTTCCAGATCAATCAGAATTTTGGTGGCTGGAATAGCCAGGCCGACAAGAATTAGAAAGGGAATGATCGACCATAGAATTTCCAGACGGGTATTGTCATGAAAAGAAGCCGGGGTATATCCCTTTGATTTACGGTGATGCACCAGCGAATAAATCATCGCTCCGAACACTACAACACCAATGATTGCACAGACCACCATTGCAATGGTATGCAGGTAGTACATGTCCTTGCTTAATGGGGTAACCCCCTTATACATATTCAGCTGCCAGGTATCCGCAGCGGCCAGGGCATTACTGCCAATTCCAAGACCTGCAGCCAGAGCAATGATTTGTTTCACATTCAGAAACCTGTTTTGCATCCCCTTTCCTCACATCAGCTAATAGCCATGACACCGGGTCATGAACGATTCATAAAATTGGATCGGTGAAGATTATATATACTTCACCGCTGAAATTCTCTCATCTCTACCAGAGCGAGTAGTTACCCTCTGTTTTGGATTGACTAACCATGTACTTAATCGCCTCAATAATTTCATCAGTAGTACATTGTTTGCAGCCGCCATTCTTCGGATGCGCATCACCATGGAGGATTTCCGCAATTAACACATCCATATTCTTTTGAATGATGGGTTTCCAAAGGGCTTTGTCCCCGATTTTTGGAGCGCCCTGAATACCGTCTTTATGGCATACGCTGCAGTTCTCATTGTATACATCTTTGCCGTTGGAAGGATATTTGGCACCGCCACTGTTGGTTAAATCCTGCCATTGTGAACGGGAAAGTGATTGATTGAGGATATAATCTGTCGCTGAGATAATATCATTATCAGAGCAGGTTACGCAGGCGCCTTTCACCGGCATGCTATTGTAGCCATGAATAGCATGGCGATATAGCCCAGTTAGTCCGCTGCTTTTCAGGCGCTGATACCAGTTATTACCATCGCCATTAAGAGGAGCACCCATTTTGCCGTCCTGATGACAAACGATACAGGAGTTAATATAAACCTGTTTGCCTCGTTTCAGTGATGGCTGGGCATCAGAGGGGGCTACTCCCAGTGTTTCAGCACTTTCAACAGTTTTCAGATAGGTCGCAATAGCCAGAGTATCCTCTTCGTTCAGATAACCGAGACTATTATGGTTAACCTCAGCCATAGGACCCGCTACAGGTCCGGCTTTGTTAATCAGTTCGCCAGATTTAAAGACATCAGCGACTTCATAATGACTTGCTGAACGCAGGCCAAGCCGGGTGATATTGGGCGCCCAATAACCATCGACAAATCCACCGGTAAGATAATAGCGGTTTTTAGGCGCGCCAAGGACATTAAGCGGCGTATGGCACATACTGCAATGCCCCAGACCATCAACGATATACCGTCCGCGATTCCAGGCAGGCGATTTTTCAGGATCATAAGGAATTTCATTTTCTTCAGGGAAGAAAAATAGCAGGTTCCATCCCCAGAGGCTGAAGCGTGCACCCGGCACGTTAAAGGGGAAAGGCAGGGATTTATTTTTTTGATTGACCGCTGGAATGCTCATGAAATAGGCATAAAGAGCCCTGGCATCGTCATCGGTAATCTTTGAGAAATAAATATAGGGAAATACTGGGAAGTAATTGCGCCCTTGTGGATCGCGGCCATCCTTCAGAGCTCGAATAAAATCGGCTTCAGTCCAGTTTCCAATTCCGGTCTCTTTATCCGGCGTAATATTAGGGCTGTAAAACTTACCGAAGGGCGTATCAATTTCCAAACCACCGGCAAAAGCAGGAGTTTTGCCTTTAACATCGGTATGGCAGGCGATGCAGTCGCCCATTTTGGCAAGATATTCGCCACGCTTGATTAATTCCGCCTGTGCTCCTTCAGCTGCCTTGGTTTGAGGATATTCCGGATAATAGCCTTCAATAAATATCTCTGGAATCTGCTTGTGTTGAGATTCCTGCGGTACTGAACTGGTTTGTTGAGCAGCAGGCTTATCAGCCTGAATGGCCACCTGTGCCGCAGCTTGCACGTCAGCGGCATTACCCCATGGGCTGTAAACTGCAGCGGTCAATATAAAGCTTATTATTTTTGCATTATTCTTCAACAAAGAGCGCACGCTCCCTCCTTAAATCACTTAACCGGGGTTCATTCAGGCAGGAAAAATTAGTTTTGCATTTTATACTTCTCCTACTATAACTTGCAATCGTGTTTCGCAGCAAATATGCCACTAAAATACGATATCTGAGCAAAGCCTATCGCCCATTAAATAATGATTGATCAAGTTGGTTAAATAATGTAGAAACCGGTTCGGCCAACTGAAATTAGCAGAAAAGCTTCGGGAAAGATGCAGCGAAGAAAAACACAAAAAAACAGTTTAATAATAGTGCAAAATTAGCGATAATTAACCCTCCTTAATTTTTTACCAATACTATGCCCATTTATCTCAATGGATTATTATTAGGCTTATCACTGATTACTGCCCTTGGCCCGCAGAATATTTTTTTAATTCGCCAGGGCGCCATGCGCCATCACGCCGTCCTGTCGGCAACCATTTGTTTCTTCTGTGATGTTATTCTCATTTGCGCCAGTATCGCTGGTTTGAATCAGGCGCTTGAACTCCACCCCACTTTAAGAATATGGGTGACCTGGTTTGGCGCTCTTTTTCTGTTTTATTACGGGCTGACTTCAGTAAGAAAGGCGCTAAAGACTGCTCCGGCGGTTCAACAAGAGGTTAGCCAGGTCAGTAACCGCCTGCAGATTTTACTGCTCGCATTAGGTTTCAGTCTGTTGAACCCGCATGCCATAGTCGACAGCCTGGTTATTATTGGTGGCGGCAGTGCTAAATTCCCGGAACATAAACTGCTATTTCTATTCGGGGTTCTTAGCGCCAGCTTTATCTGGTTCAGCTCATTAACCTTTACTACCTTTTACTTTTCTGAAGTGCTTTCACGCGCCAAAGTATGGCGGCGGATTGAATTTGGCAGCGGCATTCTAATGATTGTGATTGGTTTGAAGTTAATTACTTCTTAGATTTGCGCAGGATACAATAGGTCGAGCCCTTGGCCTAATGGCACTTAAGATATTTACCTACGTTCCTCGGCTTGTCCGAGGGATCCGGAGATCCAATCCTGGGCATGAGATTCCTGGATCCCTCGAACAAGCCGAGGGACGTCGGAGTAAGGCTTAATTCAACTAGGCGTAAATACCGACTGCGCATAATTGACAGCGCTATCTTTTCTGCGTTGAAGTTCCGGTTGTATGGCTTCCCAGGCCAGTTTCCCAATCCCCTTCGCATCCACTCCATAAATTTGATAGGCCAAGGTATCCACATGGCGGTTCTGTGCAAGGTATACCAGAAAGTCCTGCAGTTTTTTCTGCTGTTCATCAGGCTCAGCCGTAGTTGTAAATACCGATGTAACTGCTGAAACAGCGGCTGCTATTGCGCCTAAGCCTGTTCCGCGAGGCTCGGCATTCTTCCAGGTGATAATGGTTGCTGAAGGGACATAATTACCCAACGTAAAAATAAGCTCTCTTACTTCATCACAATTCATCTTATTGCAATGATCACCGGTATCTTCCCCCATGGCCCATTGGTAAGCATCAAGGAGATCGGCACGCGCCTGCTTATATAGTCTCTCTCTTTCTCCTATTGATTTTAACTCATAACCGGCACCCATTCCCGCAAACAGGGAAAGAAATACAGGAATGAACAGATACGAGGAAATGTAAAGCCCCACGGTTGCCGATAGTAAAATAACGCCCAGGACATTGGCGGAGTGATATTCCTCAAGTCGCTTTTTGAATTTGTCAGTGAGCTCAGTTAATATTTTGCGATCTGCTTCTGAAGAAGCTGAGAATGCGTGATCTGGCTTTGTAAAGCGACTGAGAATCATTTCAGAGCTGGTCGCAGCTGGTTGCCCCTGAGATGGTGGTGCAGCTTGAGAAAAAAAATAACCTATTAAAGGGTAGCCTGACATATAAATCTCCATCCATTGAAAACAAGTCGAGCTTCTTTTTTATTTCAAATTGCGGAAAATTACAACAGATAATCAAAAATTTGTTATTCAAGGGGGGAAGATTTTGATTTAGAAAGGGCCAATCAGTGTGTCGCCAATTGACCCAGTGGAATGACACATAGCAAGTCCAACCTCGCAAACGGAATATCTCACAGCAAATGTGCTATTGTCAACATTTCTGTACAGTAATTTACACTATTCGTAGACCCGATTGCTAATGTGCAGTAGACTCGCGATTTTGACTTAAAGCAGGCATGCCATGTTCTATGGGGATAATGTTCAGGATACGCGACAAGTTTTTTTTGAGTGCTGGAGAAAATACCGTCAGCAAGAGGCATTGACTGCTTTAGAGCAGCAAGTAGTGAATGTCATTCTTTCGCATCCTGAATATCATGCCATTCTTGATGACCCGCAGGCTAATCTGGCCAGAGCTTATACTCCGGAAATGGGACAAAGCAATCCTTTCCTGCATCTGGGTATGCATCTGGCAATTCGTGATCAGGTTACAACTAATCGCCCAGCCGGTATTCTGGTTATTTATCAGCAACTGATGACCAGGCATCAGGATGAGTTACAGGTAGAACACCTGATGATGGAATGTTTAGCTGAAACATTGTGGCAAGCCCAGCGCGGCATGCCCCCACAGGATATTGAGGAGCATTACCTGCTTTCGCTTAAACGTCTGAAGTGAGCCAGAGGGCTATTTAATTAAACCCCGGGTAGAAGAAAGTCACCTCATGCTTATTATAAAACAAATTAATAAGCGAGGAGCCCTCAATCTCGCGCAATTCTTTAAGCGTGGCCCAGTCCGTTTCACCCTGCAATTTGATTGTGAAAATCATTTGACCCGCTTTACCAGACTCCAGCCACTTTCTGATAAGCGTCAATGCTCTGTCTGGATAACAGGCAATATCCGACAATACCCAGTCGTAGGTCTTCTCCAGTTTTGAAGGCTCAAGCGCAAACGCACTCTGCTTCAGGCAGCTGACACCTGGCAAGGCAGCAATTCGCGGTTCAAGGGGAGCCTTATCTACAGCCGTCACTTGCGTTCCCAGCGATTGCATGACATAGGTCCAGCCTCCAGGTGAGGAACCCAAATCAAGAGTACTTTCCCCTGATTTTGGATATCGGTCTAGCAGGCTCAAAGCTTCCCATAGTTTCAAATAGGCACGATTGGGAGGGTTGACCTTATCTTCTATGAAATAACAGTGACCCGCGGGCCAGCGTTTTAAACGATCCACGCTATAGAGGAGCGTATTTTGATCAAGCAGACAAAAACCTCCGATTGATGGAATCTCCTCCTGTAGAGGGAAGGAACGCAGTAAAGGAGGGAGCTTTCGCAATTGGTCGGCAATCAAGTGAGAGCGCCGGATATGGCTTGCAGGTTGCAGGTACCAGTATTTTCCTGCCTGTTTTAATAATCTGACCGCCTCGCTGATGGATGTGAACTGATGAATCTGCGGTTTGAACCAGGTATCGAGAGCGAAACAAGCCTTAATAGCACGAGTTGATAGCACGACATTTTCAATGATTCTGGTTTCGCCGCCAAGCTCATTATTTAACTCTGCCAAGCGCTCAGCCTTGCCAATATATACCGCATTGACCGTATTAAAATTTTCCATAGATAAATAAAGATACACAAAAAGATTTAGATTTTTCAGTCAGGAGATTACACTAAAAAACGAACTTTTTCTTCTATCGTGCCAGATAATCTTCCTATTGGCCTTGTGCAGGTAACCGCCCCTTGAATTAAATCCTTATTTATAGAGGGTGTTTTTAAGTTTTGGCAGAAGCGAAAAAGCTACTCATTTATATACAGAATCGGTTAACATAGTGCATTCTTTTTTATCGAACAAACCATGAGCAAGCATCAAAAAACGCATTTCGGCTTTGAATCCGTTGCCTGGGAAGACAAAGAAAAGAAAGTCAGGGAAGTTTTTCAGTCAGTCGCTGAAAATTATGATCTCATGAACAATCTTATGTCTTTTGGTATTCATCACTTGTGGAAACGGTTTACTGTCGAGCTCAGTCAGGTCCGGCCTGGACAAACGGTATTGGATCTGGCGGGCGGAAGCGGCGATTTAACCCGATTACTAAGCCAAAAGGTAGGCGATAAAGGTTTGGTCATACTGGCTGATATTAATTCAGCTATGCTTGAAGTAGGCCGTAAACGTTTAATTAACGAAGGATTGCTGCATAACGTACAGTATGCACAGGCCAATGCCCAGCTGCTGCCCTTTGTTGATAACAGTTTTCACTGTATTTGTATCGGCTTTGGCTTGAGAAATGTAACCGATAAAGATGAGGCATTGCGATCGATGTTTCGAGTTTGCAAGCCGGGGGGCAAATTAATGGTATTGGAATTTTCAACGCCTGTGTTACCCGGATTAAAATCCATTTATGATTGGTATTCTTTTAATGTTCTACCGCAATTGGGCCAGTTATTTGCTAAAGATAGCAGCAGCTACCGCTATCTTGCGGAATCAATCCGCATGCACCCCAACCAGGAAGAATTGAAAACGCAGATTGAAAAAGCCGGTTTTGAAGACTGTCATTATCATAATCTGAGCGGAGGTATTGTTGCTTTGCACATTGCCCATAAATATTGAGAGCATTTTATGATTAAGAAATATTCATTAAAAGTGTTACAAAAAGCCATCAACCTGGCTCTGTCTCTTGATGATACCATGCCGGGTAAAATTGCTGAACTCAATGGCAAAATCATTGAAATTTCCATAGATACTCTGGGAATTAAATTTTTTATAGAATTTAAGGAGGGGCGTCTTAAGCTATTGGATCATTGTGATGAAAAGCCGGATACTTTAATCCACAGCTCGCCCCTGGGGCTGATCCGTTTAAGCCTTCTTCCTGCCTCCAGGGCACGCTCACTTTTCAATGACAAAATTCACATTTCAGGCGACATAGAACTGGGCGAGAAAGTAAAAAAACTGTTTGATGAACTGGATATTGATTGGGAGGGACATCTGGCGCGCTTTACCGGGGATGTGATTGCTTATCAGTTAGGATCTTTTCTTCGCCAGGGAATGGATTTGAAAAATCGGGTAGAGGATTCTTTACGCAGCAACTTAAATGATTATCTTCATGAGGAAGCCCGTCTGTTTCCGCCTCGGGAAGAAATCGATGATTTTTTTCACGATGTTGATCAGTTAAATCTGGATGTCGAACGGCTGCAAGCCAAACTCAATTTATTAAAAAAAGTGTATGAAACCCGTTAAGCAACTGATTAGACTTCTGTATATCAATACGATCCTGGCGCGCAATGGTTTAGACAGCGTGATTGTCTCCATTCGTCTTTTTTCTCCATTCCGCTTTATTGTCTATTTAAACCCCTGGAACTGGTTTCGCAGGGAAAAACTGAGCCGTGGAGAGGCTATTCGCAAAACCCTTGAGGAGTTAGGGCCAATATTTATTAAATTTGGTCAGGCGCTTTCAACTCGTCCGGATATTTTACCAGCGGATATCGCGCTGGAGCTTTGCAAGCTGCAGGACAATGTGCCTCCTTTTGACAGCAAAACCGCATTATCGATCATCGAAGCCGCCTATGGGCGCTCCGCCTTTGAAGTATTTGCCGAATTCGATACCAATGTTTTGGCATCCGCCTCAATGGCGCAAGTCCATGCCGCCCGTTTAAAAACCGGTGAAGAAGTCGTTGTTAAAATCCTAAGACCCAATATGCTGAAAATTATTCAGCAGGATTTGAGCATCATGTATACCATCGCCAATCTTGCTGAGCGTTACTGGGCGGATAGCAAGCGCTTGAAACCGCGGGAAATCGTTCAGGAATTTGAACACAATCTTATTGATGAGCTCGATCTGCAGCGCGAAGCCGCCAATGCCGGCCAACTTCGGCGCAATTTTCAAAACTCACCCTTACTCTATATTCCAGAAGTATTCTGGGATTATACCCGTGAAAATATCATGGTGATGGAACGCATTCACGGTATACCGGTAGCTGATATCGCCACTCTGCAAGCCAGCCAGGTTGATATTAAAAAACTGGCCGAACGCGGGGTTGAAATTTTCTTTACCCAGGTGTTCAGAGATTGTTTCTTTCACGCCGATATGCATCCAGGCAATATTTTTGTCTCCTATGAGCATCCTCATGATCCACAGTACATCTGCATTGATTTTGGCATTATTGGCACTCTGAATGAAAATGACAAACGCTATCTTGCTGAAAATCTGGTCGCCTTTTTTAATCGCGATTATCGCCGGGTTGCGCAGTTGCATGTGGAGTCGGGATGGGTTGCCAGAGATACACGGGTAGAGGAATTTGAAAGTGCCGTGCGAACTGTTTGCGAGCCTATTTTTGAGAAACCGCTCAAGGACATCTCATTCGCCCAGGTCGTTCTTCGTTTGTTTCAGGTGGCCCGGCGTTTTCAAATGGAAGTGCAGCCGCAACTGGTATTGTTACAAAAAACATTACTGGCAATTGAGGGATTAGGACGCCAGCTCTACCCTGAACTGGATCTCTGGGCAACAGCCAAACCTTTTCTGGAAAAGTGGATAAAGCAGCAAATGGGGCCGCGGGCCTTCCTGCAGCAACTAAGAGACAATCTTCCTTTCTATGCGGAACAACTTCCGCAGCTGCCTCGTCTCATGCACGAGGTGTTAATGCTTAGCAAAGAAGAAAAAATGCGCTCACTGTATCAGATCAATCATTTATCTCCGCCGCAAAAAAGAAGTTTCTGGTTCAGGGGGTTGGGAACAGGCATTTTTATAAGTCTGGCAGCCATCGGCATTTTAAGTTATTTTAGTTTACTGGATCCACGACAATTGGGGCTATCAAGCTTTCTGGTTGCCTGCGGAGGGGCTTTAATTACTTTAATTCATCGAACAAACAGGAGCTAATATGGGCTTAAGCGGCGTCAGTCCTTTGTCATTACTACTCATTTTATTCATCATCCTTGCCTTGTTTGGCACTAACAAACTCAAAAATATAGGCAGTGACCTGGGCAGCGCTATTAAAAGCTTTCGTAAAGCCATGAATGATGAAGACAAACCAGATGACAAAGACGGCAGGAACTAATGAACAGCGCAGAGTTACTGGTCATTGCCATTGTCGCCGTCATTGTGTTTGGCCCAGGGAAATTGCCTATGCTGGCGGAACATCTTGGAAAGCTGTTTCGCCAACTTAATCACTTTCGCGATCAGGCGTCTCAATTCTGGCAACAGCAAATGAACGAGCAGCAATTAAAAGAAAACGAACGCAAGGCAAAAGAAGCCGATTCTGTGTATCAGCGCGAAAAAGAATAATCCAGGTTGACAGCAAAAATAACACAATTATCGCGAAGGTGGGAACTTCCAATTAGCCTTAAGTTTTTCTTGACTCCAGTAGATCAATTGTGTAAGTAGCCCCCTCGCCCGCGGAAGAAATTTGAGCAAAATACTTATGTTTCTCGCGGGAGAGGGTTGGGGAGAGGGTAAAAAACCGGTTTCAGCTGGAATAAAATCCACATACATTACGAGAAACTTAATATAGATAGGAACTATTGAAAGCTGTTCTAACAATAATTGGAGTTATTCCCTCTCCCCAACCCTCTCCCGCGCTTACCACCTGGATTTTAATCACTTTTCTTGCGCGGGCGAGGGGGCGCTACATCATACATTCTTAATGTCAAGAAAAAACTTAAGGCTAATTGGAAGGGCGGGAATCTATTTCTCAAGATAATTCCTAACTTTGTTTGCTAGATGGATTTCCGCCTACGCGGAAATGGCACCATTTTTTGAATGAAAAAATGAGGGGGATACCTCACCGCGAGCAGAAATATTAGTCAAATCTCGAGACCGGGCGATGACAATAAGGCGCCTTGTGGTGCTTCTGATAATAATCCTGATGATAGTCTTCTGCTGGCCAAAAAACCTGCGCTTCCAATACTTTTGTAACGACCTGATGGCCTTTAGCCTGTAATAATTGGATCAGCTTTTGCACCGTTTCCAGCTGTTCATCATTGTAATAAAAAACAGCACTTTGATATTGCGGCCCAATATCAGGACCTTGCCCGCTGCGCTGTGTGGGATCATGAATTTCAAAAAAGCGCTTGATAACCGAATAATAATCAATTTTATTTCGATCATAAATGACTCTTGCAGCCTCATAATGCCCGGTATTGCCATGACAAACCTGCTCGTAACCGGGATTTGCCGCATGACCTCCGGTATACCCCACCTCGACCTTGAGCACGCCGGGAAGTAACTTGAGAAAATGATCCACTCCCCAGAAACATCCACCCGCTACTATAGCTTCTTCTGTATCAAGCACTGTATCGCTTTCCACAAAATCAATCGAGGCCGAATTCACGCAATGACGCAGATTTTTATGCGTGAAATGCTCGCCAGTAAACACATGTCCAAGATGGGCATCGCAACGTTCACAAAGTATTTCAGTCCGCTGACCATCTGCATCCGGAACCTGTTTAACAGCCTGAATGATATTGTCGTCAAAGCTTGGCCAGCCACAGCCGGAATGAAACTGGCTTGAGCCGCGAAATAATGCCAAACCACAGCGGCGACAAAGATAAGTTCCTTGTTTTATCGGTTTGACATATTGCCCGGTGTGCGGATATTCGGTGGCTTTATCGCAAATAATACGTCGGCTCTGGGGGGTAAGACTTGCTGTTTTATCTAAATAATGGTCCATGATTCACCTTGTAAAAGCGGCGAAATGGTCTGGCTGGGAAGTTTAAACCATGTAGCAGCACCAGGCTATCGCCAGGGACCTTCCACTTGCGTGGAAGGCAAGTCAAATGCGACATTTCCTGGCTTGGCAGTTATTTCACTCTGCCACAAATTTTATCAGCCATGTAACCAATAGCGCCTGCATAGTAGATAGAATTATTGTAGCGCAAAATCATCTTATAGTTAGGGAAAGCGAGAAATACCGGACCACCATTCGGCTGTACAATACTGGCCTCGAGATTTTGATAGGGCAGCGGTTTACCGTCGGTGGTGCGAACGCCCATTGCATTCCATTCGCTGACTGACTTCACCGTCGTTTTACCTTCCAGATTTTTGTCAAAATTGGCAGGCAGGCGTACATGAATAGCCCAGGGCTCACCAGTTTGCCAGCCATTTTTTTTCATGTAATTGGCTATAGAGGCAAAGACATCCGCCTTGGCTTTCCAGATATCTTTTCGGCCATCGCCATCATAATCCACCGCGTACTCAACCCAGCTTGAGGGCAGGAATTGCGGCTGTCCCGAAGCCCCGGCCCATTCGCCTTTAAAATCCTTCAGGCTTACATGGCCATCGTTGACAATGTGCAAGGCCAGCATTAATTGCTTACGGAAAAAGTCCTGACGATTTGAATCATAGGCTAAGGTGGCTAAAGATTTGATAACCGGGAAGTCGCCCATGTAAGTACCATAACTGGTTTCCATTCCCCAGAATGAGACAATAAAACAGGGATCGACACCAAAACTTTGTCCTACCTGATCCAGCAGTTCTTTATTTCGCTGATAATTCTTTTTACCCATGGCAATACGATAGGCATCCGCACGAGTATTTAAATACTTAGTGAAAGTCAGGCGATGCTCAGGTTGTGAGCGAGCAAGACTTTTAACCTGCCTGCTGGGTTCATGAATATCCGCAAAGGCCTGATCAAACAATGAAGCCGGAATGCCCTGAGATAATGCTTCCTGCCTCACACCAGCCACCCAGCTATTCCAGGACTGCTGATTCGCATAAGACATTGAGGTCATGGCGCCCAACAAACAGGCCAGTGCTTTTAATCCAACTTTTTTCATGTGTTTCCCCTTGTATAGGATTCTGGCTCACCTGTCGATAAGCCCGAGTTTCATGGTTTTGTATTAAGCAGGAACCATGCCTTAAATTAATACCTCACAACGGCTAATTATTACTTTTAATTAGCGGTTCAATAACCGGCCAGACATTATCGAGAATTTTACTCTGCGCCGCCATATTAGGATGAATATTATCATTTTGCATGTATTCGCGATGACCGGCAACACCTTCTAAAAACATCGCGACAAAAACGAGCTGATATTTTTGCGCCAGATCCTCATAGGCCTTGTCAAAGCGAGTCAGGAATTGCTGCCCATAATTGGGAGGCAGTTTTGTCGCTAGTAACACCACGCGGGCATTGCTTTGCCGTGACATATTGATCATTGTTTCAAGATTTTTGCTCATTTGCGCAAGAGACAAACCTCGCAAACCATCATTCGCCCCCAGTTCAATCACAACAATCTCGGGTTTATATTTTTTTAATGCAGCCGGCAGCTTGGCCAGCCCGTTGCTGGTCGTATCCCCACTGGTACTAAGATTAACCGTTTGCCAATTACCAGGATATTCCCGCAATTTCTGATCAAGCAGCGCCACCCAGTTTTTCTGATCGGCAATACCATAGCCGGCACTGAGGCTGTCACCTAAAATTAACACTGTATCGGCTCGTAAAGGTGCTATCATAAAAAGTGAAAATATAAGAGCGAGGACTTTCCCTGGCATGGTATCTCCTATTCAATCGATTAGTTTACACCACCTGAATTATCAGGTTCAAAGTGGAAATGAGCAATTGCTTATTCTCAGGGATATTAACCTGCGAATCAATTCCGGGATGACAATTGCTATCACCGGAGTGTCAGGATCTGGCAAAACATCGCTTTTAAATATCATGGCCGGCCTCGAATTACCCACCTCTGGGCAGGTTTATTATAATGAAACCGATATCACCCAATTAGACGAGGACAGTCGGGCCAGTTTGAGAGCTGAACGCATTGGCTTTATTTTTCAATCCTTTCAATTATTACCGAATTTTTCTGCTCTCGAAAATATTATGTTACCGCTGGAAATTACTAATCGAAAAAATGCAATGGCCGTTGCTCTGCAATGGCTGGATCAGGTCGGATTAGCCAGGCGCGCCCATCATTTTCCTTCCCAGCTTTCCGGGGGAGAACAGCAGCGCATTGCTATCGCTCGGGCATTTGCAATCACCCCTTCGATTCTGTTTGCTGATGAGCCAACTGGTAATCTGGATAAAAAAACGGGGCAGCACATCATTGACTTACTTTTCGAGCTGAATTCAGCGCATCGGAGTACGCTGGTGATTGTAACTCATGATGAGTCTCTTGCGGCACGCTGCCATACGCATTGGCCGCTTGCAGAAGGACAGTTGAAATGCTAGCCCTGCCTGCATTTTTCCGAAGCTTTATACGAGAATGGAAAAGCGGGGAGTTGAGCCTTCTGGCTTTTGCCTTATTTTTTTCAATGGCCTGTGTCAGTGCTTTAAATAATCTTGGCGAGCTGATTAATTATCAGCTAGATCGTCAAGCCGCCCAGTTGCTGGGTGCAGATCGCCAGCTTAGCAGTGCTATGGTGCTGAAAAAAGAATGGTTCACCAAAGCCTCTTCATTGGGTCTCAGACAAAGCGAGGCGCAAAGCTTTCTGTCAATGGTCAGTCATGGCGAGAATTTACAGCTTGCTCAAGTCAAAGCAATACAGACCCCCTATCCATTAAATGGCCACCTGACGATTAGTAAATCCATTGATAACTCGCAGGTATTTACCAGTAATAGCGCACCCTCAGCCGGCCATATCTGGATGGGCTGGCGTCTTTTTAGCACTTTAGCAGTGCAAATAGGGGATACAGTACAGATTGGGGCCGCTGAATTCGTAGTCGATGGAATTATTCTTGAGGAGCCCGGTCAGGTGGGTGACTGGTTCAATATTTCTCCTCATATTCTGATGAATCAGAGCGACATAGACAAAACCGCAGTGATACAGACCGGCAGCAATATCCGTTATCAGTGGCTTATCAGTGGCGAGCCAATTCTTCTGGAACAGTTATATGAGTATCTCAGGCCGCAATTAAATGAGCAACAGCAATGGTTTGACAGCAAATCGGGCAATCGGGCGGTGGAAAGAAACACCAGCCGCACCCTGGCTTATCTTAACCTCGGCACCTTAATGAGCCTGGTTCTTGCAGGCGTTGCCATCAGTATGGCCAGCCTGCGCTTCAGTCAGCGCCACCAGCAGCACGTGGCCGTTCTTCGATGTTTTGGGGCGTCGCAAAAGCATATTCTCATCTGGTATTTTTTAAGCATTCTTTTTCTGGGCAGTCTCGCCAGTATTTTGGGCATAATCCTGGGCTATGCTCTGCAGCCGCTGTTGGTGAGCTGGCTGCGCGGAATCACTCCAGAAATGCAGGCTCCTTTCAGCTTAAGGCCTGCCTTTCTAAGCTTTGCAACCGGCATCCTGATTCTAGGCGCGTTTAGTCTTACTCATTTACTCAAATTAAAAAACGTGAGTCCTGCCAGTATCTTCCGAAGACAAAGCACCCAGGCACAGGGCAGTATGCTGGAGGGTTATATTCTGGCATTTATTCTTTCTGCCGGCCTCGCTTATCTTTACACTCGTTCATGGACGGTTACCCTGGTGGTTGTCCTTTGCTGTCTCTTTTTTATTCTACTGGTAATCTTCACTCTCTATGTGGGGTTTGGCCTGTTAGCCAGCGCCAAACAAATTCATTTAAACTGGCGTTTTGGTTTTATCAGTATTTCACGTAATTTAGGGAATAGTGCGCTGCAGATTATTGGTATGGGATTAGCGCTTACCGCACTCTTGAGTCTCTTCCTGCTTAGAACGCAATTGCTTTCTGACTGGCAGCGTCAATTACCGGCTGATGCAGCCAATTATTTTCTCATCAACATTGAAGCGCAGCAAATTCCACCCTTACAGCAGCTTTTAAAGCAGCACGCAATCAAAAGTGCCGCGATTTATCCTATGGTTCGCGGCCGCCTGATTCGCATTAATGAACAGCCTGTAGAACAGGTGCTGGGAGACAAAACTCAGGAAATTAATGCCTTACAGAGAGAACTTAATCTTTCCTGGACCGAGGCCCTTCCTGATGAGAATCGACTGATTGCAGGCCAGTGGAATAGCGGGATATCCATTGAAGAAGATCTGGCCAATCGCTTAGGTGTTCAGATCGGCGACCAGCTCGGTTTCAGGATAGCTGATCAAATCATAAGCGGGAAAATAAGCAGCATTCGCCGTCTTAACTGGTCCAGTTTTAAGCCCAACTTTTTTATTCTCTTTAAACCCGGAGTTCTTGACAGCTTCCCCAAAACCTATATTACCAGCCTTTATTTACCTCCGGAAAATCGTGAGTTTTTAATGAGCCTGGTAAAGCAGTTCCCGAATATTACGGTAATTGACATCGCAACCACTCTTGAACGGGTGCGATCCATTTTTGATAATGTCGGTAAGGCGATAAGTCTTATCTCGTTTTTTGGCTTACTGACAGGGCTGATTATAACCGCTCTGGCCATGTTATCCCAAAGCGGGAGCAAAAAGCAGGAAACCTGGCTTTTAAAAACCCTGGGGATGCGCAGAAAACAGCTGTTATGGATCAAAAGCAGCGAGGCCTTTTTTACCGGTTTTTATGCGGGTCTTTTAGCGGTGTGCACCGCCATTGCTATCAATTTCTACGTGGCGAACAATATACTGGGTCTATCGTTTATCATGCCCTGGCGCTATTTATTCGGCGTTCCATTTGTTGTGGCAGTTTTCACAGTGCTGCTCAATCATGCAGTATCCTATTGGCAATACGAACGAAGAACTGCTAACTAAACCGCTATGGGTTTATTGTTATAGATATTTATTAAATTCCGCTTATACTCAAGACTATAAACAACAGGCGGAAGAATTGGATGAAACGAGATTGGGATATGATTCGGGAGATTCTCCTGAAAATCGAACAACTTGCCCCGAATGCTTTACTGACTCTGGACAGTTTCGATGCAGATAAGCAGAGTGAAATTTCCTGTCACCTCGAAATATTGCAAGAAGCCGGTCTATTGCAGGGAAAAATTCACAAAACACCGGGGGGTTCACCACACGGCTTTCATTTATTACGGCTCACCTGGGCTGGATATGATCTTTTGGAATATATTCGCTCGGATACTGTCTGGGAAGAGATTAAACAACAGTTGAATACAAAGCAGATTGCAATGCAGCTTGAGAATATTATGGCAATTGCACAGGCGATTAACAGGAAGTAGTGGTTGGAAATTTTGTCATTCCTGCGCGGTGTTATGTGCACCAAAAACTGTCTTTGCGAGCGTTAGCGAAGCAATCCAGTTCCTTACTTTCGATCTGGATTGCTTTACTTCGTTCGCAAAGACGGCAGGTTAGCAGCGTGCCCCAGGCACAAGGCATCCTGAGTAATTTTTATTCCTGACGCTTCATCGCATCAAAGAATTCCGCATTCGTCTTATGGTTTTTCATGCGCTCGATCAGAAACTCAATCGCATCGCATTCATCCATTGATTGTAATATTTTACGCAGAATCCAGGTACGGTGCAAATCTTCAGGAGACAGCAGCAGATCTTCACGACGAGTACCAGAGCGATTGATATTAATCGCAGGGAAGGTTCGGCGCTCGGCAATGCTTCGGCTAAGATGAATTTCCATATTACCGGTTCCCTTGAACTCTTCGTAAATGACCTCATCCATCTTTGAGCCTGTATCGACCAGCGCAGTGGCGATGATCGTCAGGCTGCCGCCTTCTTCGATGTTACGCGCAGCACCGTAGAGACGTTTTGGACGTTGAAGCGCGTTGGCATCAACTCCTCCGGTAAGTACTTTGCCTGATGAAGGAACCACGGTGTTATACGCACGGGCAAGACGGGTAATAGAGTCCAGCAGAATAACCACGTCGCGCTTGTGCTCAACCAGACGTTTGGCCTTCTCGATAACCATTTCAGCAACCTGAACATGGCGGTTAGCTGGTTCGTCAAAGGTACTGGCAACCACTTCACCCTTAACAGAGCGCTGCATTTCGGTTACTTCCTCAGGACGCTCGTCGATTAATAATACAATGAGGTAACATTCTGGATAGCTTTTTGCTATTGAATGGGCGATGTTCTGTAACATCAGTGTTTTTCCAGCTTTGGGTGGAGAAACAATAAGACCCCGCTGGCCACGCCCGAAAGGAGCACAGAGGTCGACAACACGAGCCGTGAGATCTTCAGTACTACCATTCCCTTGCTCCATAACAAGACGTTCGGTCGCAAACAGAGGAGTAAGGTTTTCAAACAGAATTTTTCGCTTGGCGCTGTCGGGAGCGTCAAAGTTAATCTGATCTACTTTCAGTAAGGCAAAATAACGCTCGTTATCTTTCGGCGGACGTATTTTTCCATACACGGTATCGCCTGTACGCAGGCCAAAACGGCGAATCTGGCTTGGGGAAACATAGGTATCGTCCGGCCCCGCCAGGTAAGAGTCATCTTCAGAACGCAAGAAACCGAAACCATCAGGTAACACTTCAAGGACACCGCCGCCCAGAATATCTTCACCCTCACCGGCATGCGCTTTTAAAATAGCGAATAAAATATCCTGTTTGCGTTTGCTGGAAACGTTTTCGACTCCCTTTTTTTGAGCGATATTGACAAGGTCGGCAATGGGCAATTGCTTGAGTTCTCTAAGATTCATACTTCTCACTTGATGTATTGGTTAAAAGAATTGGATGTCCGGGGTTATTTAAACGGAAGGTCAGCTTGAGAAAGCTGTTGCCACTCAGGCTATATTATCAGTTTACTTATTTTAATACCATTTGTGAAGAATATCTCATCCTGTCTGACATAAATGGTAAATAGGCCTACTGAATATAACTTAAGCCGAGGATTGTTGACATTTGTTTCAAATAAAACACGAAGCAATCGAAGTCAAAACAAATGTCAACAGACCTCGTTCACATGAGACTAACACAGGGTGTGGTGTAAATCCAGTTTTTTCTAAGTGTGTATTTTGCTTTATCAGGCTTTGTTCTCTAAAATTAAAGTATAGTAATGGAGGATATATGATAGTGCCTGGCATGCCGGAAAACGAACCGGAACGGCTAAAATCCCTTTACGACAGCCATTTATTCCATACTCCTATTGAACAGGGCTTCGAGCGAATCACTCGGCTTACGAAAAAAATTTTTGATGTTCCTATTGTCGCAATAAGCCTTATTGACAAGGAAACTCAGTGGTTTAAATCGGTAATCGGCCTGGATGCCAATAGTACCCCAAGGGATATCTCTTTTTGTGGACATACCATTCTTAAAGATGATGTTCTGGTGGTCGATGATGCTCAATTAGATCCGCGCTTTTCAGACAATCCTCTGGTGACCGAGTCGCCGTCGATTCGCTTTTATGCCGGTTGTCCCATTCACACCGTCAATGAGCATCGAATTGGCGCATTATGTATTATTGATACTCGTCCCAGACAAATTTCCTCCCACGATAAAATAATCCTTAAAGACATTGCCTCATTAGTAGATACAGAGATAAGAAATCACCAGCATATTCATCCGCCAGAAAAAAAACTTCATGAATTAAACGCAGAAAAAAGAAAAGAACTACTGGATCCCCTTACACGTCTTTGGAATAAAACAGGTATAACCCAGGTAATCGAATACCAAAGGAAATTAAGCAAATTCAATAAAAGTGAATTTGGGATTATTCAGCTATCGGTGGATAGTCTGCAGGCCTTTGTCACGGAATACGGGCATGAAGCTGGCAATGATTTATTGAAGGCAATTACCCAGACGTTGATTAACTCATGCGGCTGCGAAGACTCGATTGGGTATTGGGGCGGCAAGGAGTTTGTTATTGTGCTTCCCTGTGAAGAACAACCGGATGTACTCGCGGTTGCCAACCGCATCCGCAAAAATATTGCCAGCGAGCAGCATCTGACTCGTGTGGGGCGAGTGCGAACCACAGCAACAATTGGAGTAGTCTTTTTTAATCCAAAAATTCATCTTAACACGGTCAATCTGCTGACCGAAGCGGCGCATGCCTTGCAGGAGGGCAAACTGCAGGGGGGCAATAAAATAATTATCAAATAAATTAACTCACTCGCCATTAATCTTAATGTATTGAAACCACTTCAACCAGGAATATAATCTCTCTCAGATATTATTTAACCTGAAGTGTGACTGATATGGGAGAACCGCGAGTACCGCAGATAAAAAATCTTTTATTTGGCGAACTGGAGTATATAGACCTGGGCCCAGAGGAACCGGCAATTGAGGATGATCGTGTCTCCTGCAGCATTGCAATTCGTCTGAACAAAAAATACCCTTGCGATGATTTTCAAATTCGACTGACTCCCACTAATCCCTTCTCCGAAGAATCAGAGAAAGTATTCTCCGCTCATAATGCCGATAGTATTTCCCTGGACAGGAAAAAAGGAAAATTTCTCCATTTTCACCTTGATGAGCTGACCTGTAAAACCAACTATCGATATGAGCTTTTATATAAAGGAACCCCTCTGGCGATTAATGGCACCGCAGGAACGGCGGCTCGCCGGGAAATTGTCATCAGAACACCACCGGCCCGGCAAGATCCCCAGCCTGTCAAAATCGCCGTGGGCGGCGATCAGGAGCGGCACGAGCAATTCGGGGCACTAGGCCGCTGTTTTGATCTCGACAATGCGTCGCATACTCAGTTGCTGTATCAGCATATTGCGGATGAAGGTAATTTTGAAGCCAGTGCAGAAGATGAGATTGAGTCACAACCCTATCAAATGATGATTCATCTCGGAGACCTGTTTAATGGTGAGTTTTTCTTCTCCTGGCGTAATCTGTTTCGTCGAGGAAGAAGCGTTTTTGAAGTGGGGGTCGACTCATTGAAAGCGTTTCGGCAGCATCTGGCCAGTGATTTTGGCAAACCGGCTGGCAATGGTCTTGCGCACCTCGCCTATGGTGTTTACGCGGTAGCCGATGATCATGATACCGGGCAAAATAAGGCCAAACCTCCTGTAACTCCAAGCGAATATCGCCGAAGAGAAAATATGGAGAAAGCTTTCCATGAAATGCTGCTTATGCCAGGCTTTTTATCTCAGCCTCGCGATGACAATAATCCCGACGGGCCCATTGGCAGAGCAGGCCCGTATTATAAGAAGCGCGTCGGCCAAAGCGAGTTTTTCTTTCTGCATAACCGCTATACCAACAGTACAAATAATGCTGATGCCTGGTTGTTAGGTGAAGAGCAATGGCAATGGCTGGAACAGTCGCTCGCCAACTCCAAAGCCAGTAATAAAGTGCTTATCTCGCCGCTACCGCTGGTAATGGGCAAGGATCCAGCAGAGGATTATCGTGCGCACTGGCAGGAGTGGCAGCGATTAATACAGCTTTGCCGAAACCATCGCATCGCGACCATTCTAACCGCTGACTCTCATAATTACAGTTGCAGTGAACTCCATGTCCGCGCTCATCAGGATGATGAGCCCTGGGTGGTTCATCAGCATCTGGTAGGTACTCTGGGAGGCAGTAAACAATACGTTTCAGATGAAGAATTACAGTGCATCAATTCTCCTGGACGTCCTCCATTACTACCCAAAGGAGAAGGCTTTGACGCCTCCCTGTACGAGGGCTCAAGGGTCACCGCCTATTTTTCGCCGGGAAGCCGCGAGGCCTTACTACCGGATAGGATCAGTGAAACGAAGAAGGAAAGCCAATGGACAGCTAAAGGGCAATGGCAAAATAATACCCACGCCTATGCCAGCCTGGTTTTTAAACCTGCACTTGAAGCAATAAAACGCCCTGCGTCTGGTTCTGAGGGAGATTCAATTGAAATGGTCTGGCAAAAAAATTGCGCAGCGGTCTCAAGCTGGCAGGTACACAGCAGTTTATTCACCTGCTCTGACAAACGGAATGAGGTTGTCCATGAACCGCGTCTGGATTGCGATTATTCAGTGACCTGGAGTGTATGATCCTTTCCCGGGAACATTAGCTAATATAATTAGATATGGAGAGCTGATAGTGCGAATAAAATGACACATGAAAAGAGGCCTTACAAAAGCAAGAGTGGAAATTTATTCACAAAGAAACAGGAATCGGATCAGATAGAAGAATCTACTTCTGAAGCATCTCTTGTGAAGCGAAAAGAGGATAACGCACATCCTGATCGTTCCTATGTATACAAAAAAGCAGGCCTCGGTCCCGGATTGAGTGAAATAGAGGCTTTTAATGGCCTCTGTTATCGCATGTTGCTCGGAGAGCAGGCTGCAAAAGTGAGGGGAGTTCATGATGAGTCAAATGTCACCATTGGGGTGATTTCAAAACTTATACCTAAATACCTCTCTTTTCACAGTTTTTATAGACAAAATAACAAGACAGGGATAAGTGCAGAGGAGTTTATCAAACTCAGGTTTCCGCAAATTTTAGTTGCCGCTTATTGCGAAGAAGAAAATGATTTAAACGCAGAAAATTTCGGGTTTGGACGCAATAAGGAAGATGAAATAATTTCAGTTAAAATAGATCATGGCGAAAGTACCTATCCTGTTATAGCCCGGAAAAAAGGCTTTTCTGCCCAGAATCAATTCATTATTACTGCTGATGATATAATTAATTTCCCAAGATTACAAAATGCAAGTCCGGATAGCTTTGTCCATATATATCCCCCCCGATTACTGGATGTTGATAAATTAGTTCATAATAAAGAGTTTATTTCACAGAAATACTATAGCTTTCTGAAACGCATTCTTATTGATGACGATAATTACACTGGAATAGCAAAAGCAACCATTACTTCCGAAAGCTTAAGAAAAGAACTTGTTGCACATAAAATTGAAAGAACCGCTTTATTAAAAAATACACTAATCGCTATTCCTGAATTCAGGCAATACATTAATCAGAATCCTCTTGTCATCGATCAGATTATTAAGGAATTTGAAGACTATAATGATGAAATCAGAAAGCCTGAGGACAGATTTTTGAAAATCGATACCCACAAAGTGTCTTCCAGATTTTCAGATATTGCCCAAATTTGTAAAGACATGGAGCCGCCTGAGAAATTAAGCGAAGAAGCATTAGTTGACCTGTCAGATCTCTCTCGGGATTTAGCCGAAATAGAAGAGGGAATTAACAACCTGGAACAAATTGTAGCAAGAGAAGAATTCGTTGACTTACCAGACCTTTCACGGGACTTAGAGGAGATTGAAGAAGGCATTAACAGCCTTGAGCAAATTGAAATTACCCGTCCGGCTGTAGCCACTGCTCTACCCAATAAGTTAAAAGTTAGAAGCAATATTATTAAGATTCCTGCCAGCGAGCGAGAAGAAAACATTTTCGCTGTTAACGCGGTATTGCATGATGATGATCTAATGAAAGGACAAGATGGGAAGATCCCTGACATCATTCTGGAAATACGCAATATAATGGAGGATCTTGATTGTTCAGATGATAAAGAAATTGCTGCGGCTATTATTCATATAAAAGATAGAATAAATAATTCCAAGGAAAGGAATCATAGTAACAATACTCAGGAAATTATTAATGTATTCAGTCAACCGGGGCATATCAATTTTAGAGTGATTCGAGACGCTTTGTCCAAGAATGAATCCATGGAAAAAATAATGGCTCCGATTAAAGTAGGCATGCGTCCGGGTTAGTGTGTTTCATTCAATGCTCTAATATTTCCGACAAATTCCTGGCCTTCTCTGGCTTTATTGAGGCCAGGAACCACTGCCATTAGGTTAAGAGCTCTGCAATACGTATAGGTTGGGCCCTTGGCCCATAGCGGTCAGGTTAAGAATATCAGATCCCCTCTCCACCGCGCGCAGCGGGGGAGAGGGTTAGGATCACTGCCATTAAGTTAAGCTCAATTGTATATTAAACTGTCATCCCCGCGAAAGGCGGGGATCCATCTATGAGCTAGCCACAATGCCGATTGAGGAAATAGATTCCCGCCTTTCGCGGGAATGACAGAAGTCCTTTAACTTAATGGCAGTGAGGGTTAGGGTGAGGGGCTATAAACAAGGTCGCGTTGCGATTCATTAATCATATTTCTGTGGCGATGTTTTATTACCACAACAAAATGGAATCACTAACGTGATAAATTTTTTAACCCTCACCCTACCCTCTCCCCCACGCTGCGCGCGGGGGAGAGGGGATATCATTACTTCTTAGCCTGACGGCTATGGGCCAAGGGCCTGAGGGATCGACTCATTTTAATAAGGAGCATGTTTATTGCTCCTTTAAAATTAATGCCCAATCAATATCAAAGTTTATTTTTTTCCTAATAATCTGGCATCCAAGATAAAAGAAAGACAAGACACGCCGGTGTTTATAAGAGTTTGCTTGAAAATCATAATGCAAGTTTAACCGTTCTGCGGTGGAACCAGTGAGCCAAGCGACGAGGCTGGCTAAAGCACCAAGCATGAACCAAACGACGTAACGCTCTGGTTTTATAGTGATGTTTTTATCGAAACTTAAACCAAATTTAGTCGACTTGGTGTCCCTAAAATTTTCTTCAATAGTCATTCTTCGTTTATATTTAATACGTACGATATCAGGATTCTCTCTAGCCTCTGCTAATGAAGTGACCAGAAGCCAAGGTTCTTTCCATCCAGCACGATGCTTCTTAGAATCTTTGCTTTGATCCCGTTTTTTTGTTTTGGTCGTTTTATGACGTCCTTTAGATATTCCTTTGTATAGAACCACATGATGAAATAACGCATTGGTTTTCGCGATAGCCCAAAATCCTAAATAGCGTGCTTTGTTGGTAGCCTTCTGAAATAACGTTTTAATAGGGTGAAATCCATTTCCTTGGTCATATTGAGTGCTCCCTCGTACACGGCCTACATAATCCCAACCCATGTCTAATACCGCTTTAAACCATGGATTTTTAAACCCGGCATCAGTAATAAGGCAAGGTTGAGTCCCTGAAGGCAATACTGATTTTAGATTTTTTAGAAAATCGCGATGTATTTTAGGGTTATTTTCTTTTGCCTTCGGATGAACTTCCTCATACAGAGTAATACCACGTCCTGTCGTCGGAAGTACTGCACGAAGTATGCAATGTTCTTTACCCTTACAATGATATTGACTGTTTGGAATACTTGACCAATCAACAACCATATCAGGGCTTTTATTATTTTTAAGGACACGACTGCTTATGTGTTGATATATTAAGATAGATTTACTTTGATAAAATTTATTACTTAAAAACCTGTCTATTAATCGTATGCCTGAGCGCTCCTTCGCTTTACCATTCAAACTTCTACCTAATTTACTTAATTGAAGTGTCTTACTCATTATTACTGCATTGACTATAGAAATTAGGCTTTTTAAACGTGTTTTATGAATTGATGATGACAACAATTCATGTAAAATAGCGCTTGCTTGCATCACATTTCCTCTTTGAGTCTTTCGTCGGAATCAATGAGATCACGTTATGGGATGCAAGTCCAGTTTTTTTAAAACGAGTCGATCCCTCAGGCCAAGGGCCCAACCTAC
>NZ_CAAAJH010000016.1:0-88620 GCF_900640215.1 Legionella genomosp. 1 | reverse complement strand
TCGATTGCCAAGCCTATTGTCAGTGTGTGGGGGTTGTTCATATTGTTTTTCATTATAACGAGTGAATTTTTAGTAATATATCATTGATTATAGCGTTAATAATGAATATTTCACTCAATCGAGTGAAATAATTGCGATTTAGTTTTAATATTCATGGTTTCCAACTATCATTCATACGATCATGTGAATGTTGTGCAACTGCAGGGGAGATCCCTCGCTGTGCTCGGGATGACGTGGGGAGTTACGAGCGGGGTTCAAATATAAATGGTGCATTGGAATGTTAAATCACCATGATGTAGATATTTTGCCCTTTTTGGTGATATAATGGGTGCCTTTTTAATTTTGGAAAGATATCTATGTTTATAAAACCCGTTTCAGTATCCGATAAATGGCTGCAAGAAAATACAGCGCTTAGATTAACCTTGCCGCAAGTCGAGGCGAAAGCTCCGAAAGAGTCAATGTTAATAGCTGGAGTAAACGACGTTCTTCCTTTAGTCGTTGAAAAATCAGGTGAATATGGCTGTATAAAATTATTAGCGGCTAACGCTGAGCTCAGGGCTGGCTCTGGAAAACATGGCCAATTCAACTCCTCCATTAATGCTGAGGAATCTTCAGACGAAAAGAGCCCATACTGGCTGTGTACGGATGAAGAAACAGAGGGACGCAAAGGGGTTTTATTTAAGACACAGGAAGAAGCAGAAGCTTTTAGTGCTCTCTATAAATCAGTTGCGAATTATTATCAGTCTGGTTTACATAAACAAAAACCGATTTCTCCTGACAATGTTAACTACTTATTGTTGAGCGGCAGCACCCTGGATTTTTTTGCAGATGAATTACGTGCTTCCAAGAAAAAGCACATAGTTAAGGGTGAATATAATTTAATCTCCGCTGGTTCGAACGATAAATTACGTTCCCCTGACGGCTCAAACTGGGTAATGGTATCGCTTAAGACGGGCGTTGATGCACAGGCGCTTTTTCCAAACTCTTACAAAATTCAGAATCTGTTACTGCAAAATTCAGATGCAAAAAAATTCGGCAAGCTGGATTTACCGTCTGAACTGAAAAAGGAAAAAACAGAGTTACCTGAAAAGAAAAAATCGAATCCTTTGTTAAGCTGCCTGCCATTCTTCAAAGCCAAATCGAAAGTAAGTGAAGAAGTTCAGGATAAATCATCGGACAATGATTTAATGCAAATACAAGTGGTTAAATAAACCAGATCCTCCCGCTTATCGAGACTTCCATTAAGTTAAGGAATTATGTCATTCCCCGAAGGCGGGAATCCATTCCTCAATTGGCATAATAGCTGGCTCCCCGCCTTTGCGGGGAAGACAGTTAATATACAACTGAGCTTAACTTAATGGCAGTGACGCTTATCGAGATTACTCTGTCTTGATAAGCGGTATCTTCAAATTCAAATTTAGTCACCGAAGTACGTCATCCTGAGCGTAGCGAAGGATCTCAAACTGCTTAGAGCTGAGCCAGATTCAGGAGATCCTTCACTGCGTTCAGGATGACGTACCTCGGAGTTACCAAATTTATCCCGCAGAAATCTTTGCTTGTTTCCACAAGTGTATCCAATATAATCCAATCTGTTTTACCAATAAGGATATTTACAATGAAGAAATGGCTAATACTTGCTGCCAGCAGTTTAATGACCACTGCTCATGCTGGAGAACTGACCTGGTGTAACTATAAAGATTATTTTCGTTTAAGTGATATCAGTCATCCCGGCATTGCTATTGTAGAGACTCATCATGATGCAGAGGTGGTTCTAACTCCAGTTGGACCACGCAGTTTTGAAATACAGGATGGCTCGCAATGTCAAAGCGGTTTCGCTCATGTCACGGTTGCATACGATAGTCATCATTGGTGTTTGCTAGACATCAAGGATGGGCCGTTTATTAATCATCCAACGGTTAAGGCGTCCTGTACGGGTATTCGCTATATCGATACGATTTATGATGGAACGGGTTCTCATTCCTATACAATTAATCTGGATTAGACAAAGCAGGAGGGATCTTCTGGTTTCTTTATTCTTTTTGTTCGGTTACTCTAAGTTTTTTTATGTTCTGTGGTTTATACGGAGTTGTTTCAAAAATAGGGCTAAGCAGCCAACTTGTCGTCTTTGCGAACGAAGTGAAGCAATCCAGATCGAAACTTGAACAAAGGTTAGGAGCTGGATTTGCTTCGCTGACGCTCACAAAGACGGTTTTTGTGCATCATCTTCATTTATGCAACAACTCCGGTTTATCAGTAGAATCCATGATTCTATCTCAAGGAGGAAGCAATGCGTTGTCGTTTATTGTATTTTTTTATAAGCCTTTTTTTTATTAACTCGATATCTTTTGCTCAATTACCCGCTAATTATCAGAGCTTGTCTGCTGAAGAAAAACAGGAGCTCTTGTGGAGCGAAGTGAGTAAAAGTCACGCGAGTAATCCATTACCAAAACTTACAGAGAATAGCTTTAAACAACTGCTTGTTACCATTAAAGGATTTTTCAATTTAAGACCCTCTTTTGATCACGAAAGTGATGAAGAGCCTGAAGGAAGAGCAAAAATTCTTCATTCAAATGGTTCCGTAGGAAAAATCCGATTCATTCCAACAAACGATCATCCATTCACAGGGATTTATAAAACAGGAGCTATTGGAAGCACGCTTGTCTATGGCGATGCCTGCGACTGATACCAGTTTTGTTCCAGGAATGGCGGTTAAATTTTTAATTGATAAGCATGCATCCGTTAACATCCATGCCATTAATTCTTTGGAAGGCCAGGGAGGTGATTGGAATTTTTTTGCGAAGGATTTCTCAAATAAAATAGAGCATCCTAAAGGCAAGATTCTTCGGGCAATTGAGTTAATTTTTGAATGGACCCATGATCCTGCCAATGAATTGGGTCTATGGCGTTTAGCGGCATGGGATAGGGATGGCCAACCTGCGGGAATTCCGGTTTATCCTGAGAGAATTTATTTTAAACCGGCCACTGAGGTGCAAAATATCATTCCAGCTGATTCACGCGATGACTTCAGAGTTTCACTGTCACAAGTCTCTATCGGCCCTATCTACGAAGTTTATGGTCTATACCAGGGCAATGAATACCATGTAGGCAGCCTAATGTTAGAAAGCGAACTGTTGGCCTCTGAGTATGGCGACAATATTTTATTTTTCCAACATCAGAGATAACACGCTTTATCACTAGCCAGGCAATCTAATCCTGGCTCAGTGCCAAATCACGAATAGATTCCTACCTGGCGCGGGAATGACAACATCCTAAATCGAATTAACGAAAATCACTTGTTTTATTTTCAATTTATTGCATCTATACACACAGTTATCCACAGTTTTTGGCGATAACTGGGCTAAGCCGATAGATATTAATGAGTAATAGAAGCCTTAAAATATAAGGGTTTTGAGAGCAGTTCGGGGAGTTTGAATAACCAGATGGCAAATAGGGAGAATAAGTTATCCACAAAATTATCACTCTGAATAGGACTTTGCGGAAAGGCATTTTAACCTCTTTTTTTAGAGAGAACCAGTCTTGACATCCTAACACTGCTTTATTTTGATTCATTTTTATCATATCTATATGAAATAATTATAAATTTATTTTTAGTCTGATGTGCTAAACAGATAATTCAGTTGCAAGCTTTCATTGATAATGTGTGTCAATTGTACTAACATATGCTTAAGGAGATTTGTTTTGAGAAATATGATGACAGATGCCAGAAAGGTGGAACATACAAAAGCACCTGTAGCTAAAGATCAAAAAAGGGTCAAAAGTACACAGAAAAGTACGCAGTCAAGGACTGCGAGTGCAAAAAATTCTCGATTAGGTTTTCGGGCGTCTGAAACGCAAGCTAAAATAATTCGGATGGCCTCCGATATAAGCCATAAATCATTGACCGATTTTATAATGGATAGCGCTTATCAAGCTGCTGAAAAAGTCATTTTAGATCAAAGGCTCTTTATGGTTTCCGAGGATGTTTTTAATAAGTTTTCCGAAATTCTAAATCGCCCCCAGCAAGAGAATGAAGGACTCAAGGATTTATTTTCTTCATCATCTCCCTGGGATCAAAATGACGTTAAAAAAACCTGAAATTTTAAATAAAGATCATGATCTAATGGGTTTTAATAGTAATTATCCTGAATTAGATGAATGGTTAAAAAAATATGCTTTTCAAGCAAAAATGTCCGGTTCTGCCAACACCTTCATCGTTACTGATAAAAACCTTGTGGTTGGTTTTTACAGTCTTACAGTAGGGCAGGTGGATATTGGGGAAGCATCTGAGCGTATAAAAAAAGGTATGGGAAAATATCCAATTCCTGTTGTTATTTTAGCAAGATTAGCTGTACATCATACATATCAGGAAAGGAGTATTGGAAAAGGAATGCTTAAAGATGCGATATTAAAAACCTTGCAAATTGCAGAGCAAGGCGGTGTGAGAGCTTTATTAGTTCATGCTATCGATGAAAAAGCGAACGCTTTTTATAAACGGTTTGGATTTGAGCCTTCTCCAATACGAGAAAATCAATTATTACTTCTTTTAAAAGATGCTAAAAAATTAATATCTGAATAAGGGATAGAAAATTCTCCACAGCCTTTTTTCTGATAATCTCGAAATTAAAGAGGAGATGCCAGCCGGTAATGTTTTTAACGTCTTGCATTCCTCATAATCAATTGAATATTTAATAGACAATTATCAGAGCCGGCTTAAGCAACATATTCTTTCATGTGTAATTTGTATGTATGGAGACCCGTTTTTGAAGCAGGATGGCGCTTATCAACAGTTCTCATTGCGACGAACGCAGGACTGCAAGATTATCATCTGAGGCATAATGTTCTTCTGAGAACCATATTGCAGGCTTTATAGTATTGCCAGGAATAGCTTGCGATACGGTATTTTCAGTTATAGCGGGTTTGAAAAAGGGTATAGTAACCCGGCTATGACCAAATCCAGGAGCTCTTGTGTAAAATGGTATCATTGCCTCATCAGCAGTTTCATTGGCATAACGATGGACGGAAACCGAATCAAATTCAAACAAGACATGATTTCGATATCGCATCATTTCTAACTTAATGGCTTCCTGCTGACTGTTTCCAAAGCAGGTCTTGAGGCGTTCAAAGTATTTAAAGATGCGCCACGCGGGAGTAAAAGCAGAATAGTGTTTATTTTTCTTTAATTCATTGCCTAACTCATTCAGATTAATATTATCGGTTGTTAAAATCCGATGCATTAATTCTGCTGCCATGCAAGACTGAATAAATGAAGCAGCGTGGCTGCGTTGCTCATTAATCATAATGAAATGCTTATCAATGAACCTCATTTCAATATTCTGAATAGGAAACATAAAAATATTGAGTTCGATATTATATCTGCTTTTAAGTTCTCTAATCACGTTGACCAGAAAGCTAGAGGATTGGATCCCATTAATATCTAAATCCAGGGAACATAAATGAGCGTCTCCTTCTTCATTTTGCTTTGTTAATAAGTCACGGATCACTTCTTCAAAAAGGGCTGGCCAATCTTTACGAACGCTATTTGCTTTATTAGTAAATTGTTTTCTCAGTTTCTTGTATTCCAAATTCATCTTTTGGCTCAATAGTTCAGGAGCATCAGCATTCAAAATGCCCTGCAAATGCAGTCTCCACCACAAGGCAGCCGCATCTATTTGAAATGGAGTCAGTTTTGTAATTAGTTGCATAAGTGGTTTATCTTAATAAAAACCGATCATTATATATGATATATGGTTAAAATTAAAACTTTAAATTTATTATTTGTGTAATTGGGGTTTTGGTTGTTCGATATGAGACAAACGTGGCCTCTTTTAGCAATTCGATTATGCTGTTTACTAGGGTATTTGTTTTCATTTAATTTCAGTTTACAGGATAGAAGATTTAGACTACATTTGAATTATGTACAAAATTCAAAATACCCATAAGGATTGGAGTTAACCATTAAAGAGGTGGCTCTATGTTTGCACTCATCGATTGTAATAACTTTTATGCCAGCTGTGAACGGCTGTTTCGCCCTGATTTACAAACCACCCCAATTGTTGTTCTGAGTAACAATGATGGCTGCGTGATTGCACGCTCCAATGAAGCCAAGGCTCTCGGTATTGCAATGGGGGCACCTTATTTTCAAGTCAAGGGTCTATGCAAGAAAATGGGGGTTCAGGTATTCTCCTCAAACTATGCCTTATACGGGGATTTATCCAATCGCGTAATGAGAGTTATCGAAGACCATTGGCCGGACACGGAAATTTATTCAATTGATGAAGCATTTTTAAATTTGAGCACGCTGCCTGCGTCTCAGGTTACAGAATTCTGTCAGAATTTACAAAAAACTATTTTCAAATGGGTCGGTATTCCTGTTTCGATTGGAATCGGGCCGACTAAAACCCTGGCAAAAGCAGCCAATCATGTAGGAAAAAAAATCCTTAAAACGCCGGTTTACTCAATTAATGGCAGTGCAGAATTATGGCTTAAACAAATGGATGCGCGAGAGATTTGGGGAGTAGGGCGCCAATTAGTGAAACGATTGAACCAGATAGGCATTTATACAGCCGAAGATCTGGCCAAGGCTGATCACTTTTTAATTAAAAAAAAATTTAGTGTCGTCCTCCAACGTACGGTTTTAGAATTGAATGGCGTTTCCTGCCTTGAATTGGAGGAGCCTGAACCCAGGCAGTCCATTATGACATCATGCTCTTTCGGGGGGCTTCAGTCCGATTATGAGCAAATCCAGGAGGCGATTAGCCATCACTCGGCGACTGCATCGGCCAAGCTTAGAAAGCAAGGCTTGAGGGCGCATTATTTATCGGTTTTCATTCGCTCAAGCCCATTTCGCGAAGATTTGAAACAGTATTCAAATTCGATCGGGTTTCGTTTGATAAATCCCACAGATGATGTGCGTGTTATCACTAAATGGGCAAAACATTGTCTGAAAAAGATTTACCGTAAAGGAGTTTATTATCAGAAGTCAGGTGTTTTGCTTTCTGATTTAATAAGTAAAAGCCATTATCAGCCCGATTTGTTTAATCAACCCTCTGACCAGGAGCTGGAACGTTCTCATAGCTTGATGAAGTTGATAGACAGCATCAATGCCAAATACGGTTCACGAACTGTAAGACTGGCTGCTGAAGGCTTTCGGAAAGATTGGGCGATGAAGCGGGAATTAATGTCCCCTTGCTACACGACTCGCTGGTCGGATCTCCCTGTGGTTTATGCCAGATAATGTAAAAGATGGCGGCTTGGGCTATTCTTTATAGAAAGAGCGGAGCCAGGGATGAGCGAGAAGCCGGAATCTTATTACCTTAAATTCAGGTTAGGGGAGCAGATTATTTTAGTCTCTCTGGATTTTGTTTATCTCATTTTGCCTATCGCCCAGTTGCAACACATTCCTCAACAGCATTCCGCTCTGGCAGGTATTCTTAACTATCATGGACAAGCGGTTCCTGTGTATCATTTATACGAACTGCTTGAAGCATCAAAAGTCGCCTACGATTTGGACACCCCTATCATTCTCTGTTCTTTATCTTCTCAATGTGTCGGTTTATTTGTTTCTGAAGTGATGGAAGTCTGTGATATCAATGAACAGCTTATACAGCAGCCGCCTAAAACCTGGTCTTATGTCAAAGGAATTATCAAGGATGAAACGTCATCAGCCTGGATTTTGGATTTGGAGCAATTATTGCACTGGCCTCAACCTTGCCTGGAACGTGCTCATGAATAAGTGGATTGTTATTCTGAAAGAATGGGTTGCTGCTCATTCTGGCCTTCTTTTATCTGAGCAGCAGATGGAGTCAGGTGTCCAGGAGATCAGACGCTTAATGGATTCATTAAATTTGAGTGAAACAGAATATCTTAATGCTTTACAAGCAGGAGATGACAAGCTCATTAAGTCAACCATTGATATTTTAACGGTGCAGGAAAGTTATTTTTTTCGTGATTCCCCCCTGTTTTCCTATTTAAAAAACGAATTGCTCCCACAATTAATTAATAAAAAAAGGATGAAACAAACACTCAGCCTTCGTATCTGGAGTGCTGGATGTGCCAGAGGCGAAGAAATCTATTCAATTGCCATTTTATTGAATGAACTGCTTCCCGATATTAATCGCTGGACTATTGAGCTTGCAGCTACGGATATAAGTTACAGCGCACTTGAAAAAGGGATATCTGGAGTATTTAATGAGTCCAGGCTGCGCGCTACCGAAGATAAGCTGCGAGAAAAATATTTTATCAAACGCGATTCATTATATTATTTGAATGAAGAAATTAAAAATCGGGTCAGTTTTTCATATTTCAATCTTCGTAAACCGGGAAAATTATTTAAGAGCTTCGATTTAATTTTTTGCCGCAATGTATTTATTTATTTTTCAAAAAGCCATGTGGAAAATATTCTCCAGTTTTTTTATGAGCATCTGGTTGAAGGAGGTATTTTGTTTCTTGGGCCTGCCGATTTAGTAACCCATTGCCAGCATCATTTTTCTGTACAAATGACTCAAGGAGTATATCGGTTAAAAAAAATAACCCAGATAAAAGAGCAGCCGAAGAAAGCTGGTTTAGCTATGGCGAAAATAGAAAAAGAGACTCTCTCATACAAGGCCCGCTCCCAGGAAAGCACTCATTCGCTTCAACTTATTCAGGAGTTATTAACCAATACCCATTATAAAGAGGCATTAAATAAAATTGATAATTTGTTTCTTAAAGGCGAAACAGCACTGCTTTACCGTTGTCAGGCTCAGGCATTAATTGCTTTGGGTGATATCAATGCGGCTCAGGTTTCACTTGAAAAATCCATTAGAATTGACCCCCTGGATGCCATGAGTCACTTTTTACTTGGCCTGGTGGAAGTCGATCAAAAAGAAAATAAAAATGCACTCATTTCGTTTCAGAAAGCGCTCTATATTAAACCCTTATTCCCGGAGGCCGCTTATCATCTTGGCTTGCTTCATTTGCAGATGAAACAAAATGAACAAGGAATAAAATGGTTAAATCAGGCATTGCGTTCTGCCAGCACACAAGATGATGATGAATTAATTTTTTATACGAATGAACCCAAAACCCATTTAATTAACGCAATTCAGGCAAGCATTTCATATTATCAAGGACAACATGATGAATGAGCCTTTTCTGGATGAAAAAGCAAAAAAAATACTGGCAGATCGAGCTGCGCTGATGGCCAGGAAGGAGAGGGATCTTAATGCAAACGCTACAAGTAATTTATTAGTATTCTATGTGGGAGAGGAGCAACAATATGCCCTGGCTTACGAATCGATTGATAAAGTGATCCCAAGCCATAAAATTACCCCTGTACCAGGAGTAAATCCTTTATTTTCAGGTCTTTTATACCATAATACCGAGGCTTGGGTAGTAGTCAATTTACATCAGCTATTAATTGGAAAGCCTGCAAAATCATTTAGTCACTTCATATTATTAAGCGAGGATCATTATCGCATTGCCTTGAGTGCGGATACTATCGTTGGGCAAATCGGTTACGATGAAACAGTTGAATTAGTTCAGCTGACATTGAGTGAAACGGGGCAGTCTTATGTGCGTGGCATCTATAAAAATAACATAGCAATTTTAGATAAGAAATCGATTATTGATCTGCTTAATCTGGAACAAGTGGAATGGAATTAACTTTAAGGAATAGCAATGGAAGAGCAAAATCAGTTTCAGTTTAGAAAACGTTTTTCACTAATACTTATCATGATCTTCTTAATTTCGTTAATCAGTATGTTGTTGAATATATTTGTTCTGAGCAGGCTACATGACAGCTCTCCTGACTTAGAAAAAATTGAATTTTATATTCAACTATTAGAGGCCTTGTTAATTATCAGCTTGCTGATCAATGGCTTATCTTTATTATTGTGGCATAGGAATAGTCAATATGAAAACCATATTAATCAGGCCTTATTAGCGAAAATTGATGCCATTTCCAAATCACAGGCCATCATTGAGTTTAACATGGATGGAACGATTATTGATGCTAACCAGAAGTTCCTCGATCTCATGAATTATTCGCTGGATGAAATTAAAGGAAAGCATCATAGTATATTTGTTGAACCAGGCGATAGGGATAGCCTGGAATACAGAGAGTTCTGGAGGAAATTAAATCAGGGGGAGTATGACCAGGCTGAATACAAACGTTTAGGAAAAAATGGAAAAGAAGTCTGGTTACAATCCTCATACAATCCTGTTTTAAATGAAAAAGGAAAAGCAGTTAAAGTAATCAAGGTGGCAACTGATATAACTGAACGGAAAAACAAAGACAAACAATTGGCTGCATTAACCAGGAATCTGCAGGATGTCGGTCAGGAAATCCTGTCCAATAGCAATGAACTTTCTGTGGGGATCAATCAGCTTGAAGCCTCTGCCATCTCTCAAGCCGCCAGCGCCTCTGAGCAAGCCAGTTCGGTAACGCAAATTAGTGCGACACTTGAGGAAATAAAGGCAACCACCCAGCACACATTAGAGAAGGCAAAACAGCTGGGCGATTCTGCAACAGCAACCAGAAAGGAAGGTGAAAACGGGCGATCAGCGATTGAAGCAATGCATGCGTCAATGAAAATACTGCAAGAGAAAATGAAGCAGATTTCCACCACTATTCTCAGTCTCAATGATAAATCACAGCAGATTAGTGAAATTACCGAGGTGGTAGCCGACATTGCCAAGCAGTCTAAAATGCTGGCGCTTAACGCGTCCATTGAAGCTGCCAAGGCTGGCGAAACCGGAAAGGGATTTGCCGTAGTGGCAGGGGAAGTGAAAGAGTTAGCTGAAAAATCAAAACTGTCAACCGAGCGCGTACAAAAGATACTGCTTGATATTAAGCAAACTGCTGAAAGAGCGGTAATGGTCACTGAAGAAGGTAATAAAAGCGTTGATGAAAATATTCGTCAGGTGCGAAGCACCGGCAATATTATCAATGCTCTCGGAAATGTGATTGAAGAAAGCTCTCTGGCTTCTTTACAGATTGTCTCGGCAGTACGTGAGGAATCGGTCGCTATTGAACAGGTCGATATCAGCGTTCGCGAAATCAACAAGGTGACTCATTCCTTCACTTCTGCGACCGAACAAACCAAACAAGCGATAATCGGACTCAGTAAAGTGGCCAATTCACTTAACGATACAGCCAGAATTTATCAGAAAGACGATAAAGAATAGGGAGGCAGTGATGCCTATAGATCCCAAACTAGCCCAGATGTTACTGGAGACTTTTAAAACGGAGTTACAGGAACTTCATCAGTCGATGATCAATGACCTGCTTTCACTGGAAAAAGCGCACAGCGCCGAAGAAGTAGAGGAGATTTTAAAAAGACTGTTTCGCTATTCACATAATATGAAAGGGGCGGCTGCCTGTTCATCGGTAGATGCGATTGCTTCAATGGCGCATCGACTGGAAGACCTATTCAGCAAATGGCGAGAAACTCATCATACCCCAGACATTAGTCAGATTAATGCCTGCCTTGAGGTCGCTGATAATACACTTCTGGCCCTCGAGGACCATTGTAATGCGAAAACGATTGATATTGAGAATTATCTGAAACCCTTATCGGGTAGAAAAACCATTCATAGTCATACGGACGCGGGGGAAAGTGAGTTAATCAAATTACCTTTGGCAAGGCTGGAACGGGTGAGTGCAAAAGCGAATGAATTTATAACCTACCGTTTAAAACTAATGAACTGGTTTAAGAGTATTGATTATTATTTAAGTAGACTCAATGAAACCGATCTGGATCTGGCTCCCTTACTGAAGGAACTGGGCACAATTTCCAGAGACAGCGGGCAGTTTCTAGGGGAGTTTAGCCGGGCTGTTCAGTCTTTACAGGATGACTTAAGGGCGATGCGTATGCTGCCCATATCCAATCTGCTGGTTCCTTTAAATCGAACGGTAAGAGATGTAGCTGCCAGTCTGAATAAGGCGGTTGAGTTGCAGGTGCAGGGTGGAGATATCGAGCTGGATAAAACAATCATTGATGCCATCAGAGAGCCTTTGGTTCATTTGGTCCGAAACGCGATTGATCATGGCATTGAATCGGATGAAAAGCGAAAAGAATTAAATAAGCCGCATCCTGCGATTTTATCAATTCAGGTTACTCAAAGTTCGGGAAAAATCAAACTGAGCTGTTGTGATGATGGACAGGGAATTAATCTTGATAAGATTAGAAAACATGCGGTAGAGTCGGGCTTTTACAGTCAGGATGAAGTAAACAGTCTTGATGAAGAACAGCTTCTTGATTGTCTCTTTTTATCGGGATTTTCTTTACAAAAGCAAATAACAGAATTGTCCGGGCGCGGTGTGGGCCTTGATGTGGTTAAGAATGCCATCGAAAAAATCAAGGGAACGATTCAAGTTAAAACTACACCAGGTCATGGAACCTGTTTTATATTTAATTTGCCGCTAACTCTGGCGACTACTCGTGGTGTGTTTTTTAAAAGTAATGAGCAGACTTTCATGCTGCCTACGCTTTCGTTGGACGCGCTTTATGAAATTGAGCCGGATAAGCTTCAGCAGGTTGATAACAAATCTGTGCTGATAGTAAATAACCGGCCCATTCCGATCAAAATATTGCAGGATCTCCTTTATGCTGAAAAGGCAGTTATTGACCGCAATAGCCTATACTATGGTCTCTTGCTTAATTTTAATAATAAGCCGCTGATTTTATTAGTGGATGCCATTCTCGATGAACAGGATTGCGTAGTCAAACCCCTGCCTTACCCCCTAAGCAAATTGGAACAATTCATCGGAGTGACTTTAACCGGAGAGAGCGAATTGGTTCTGGTGCTTGATCCGATAAAATTAATGCAGCGGGTCCAGGCCGATGAACAAAGCTGGTTTAAACATGACCCACAAAGCAAAGAGTCGCGAGAGATCTCAAAAAAGAGAGTCTTGATAGTTGATGATTCATTAACAACCCGTAGTTTGTGTACTAATGCTCTCGAAGCAGCAGGTTATGAAACTGTTAGTGCGGATAATGGTCAAAAAGCATGGCAACTTTTACAGAATAAATCCTTTGATGCAGTGATCACCGACATTGTCATGCCAAAAATGGATGGTTTTAAGCTGACAGAATTAATTAAAAAAAGTGAGAAGCTGTTTCATACCCCGGTAATTATTGTCTCATTACTTCATTCCGAGGAGGACAAGCGGCGAGGACTGGAAGCAGGTGCCAATGCGTTTCTGGTAAAAAGCGAATTTGACACGCATTCACTGATTGACGTCATGGAATCACTCTTATGAAAAAGCCTATCCGGGTTCTGATTGTGGATGATTGCAATGTGACCACGCAATTATTGTACGCGATTCTCAGCGCTGAAACAGACATCGAGATTGTTGGTTGCGCTCAAAATGGACAAATGGCAATCAAACTTGTCAAAGAATTGAAACCAGATTTAATCACTATGGATATTTATATGCCCGTTATGGATGGGGTTGAGGCAACTCGTGCCATCATGCAGCAATGTCCTACTCCAATCATTATCATCAGCTCTCATGCCAATGAGCGCCAGACCGAATTAACATTTAGTGCTCTACAGGCGGGTGCGCTTTCCATCATTGAAAAGCCGCAGCGGGTTCTCAATGATGGCTTTGATAAGCTTCAAAAGCACATTGTCAATTCAGTTCGGGCATTATCTGAAGTAAAAGTGGTTTCCCGTCGCTCTCCATCACCTGCAGAGCCCAGAATTCAGTCACCAGGTTCTAATTTATCAGCTATCAGGATTATTGCCCTGGGTTCCTCGACGGGAGGCCCTGAGGCGCTCAATTATATTATTTCCGCGCTTCCTGGAAGCTTCCCCGTGCCCCTGGTTATCACCCAGCATATTACTGAAGGATTTTTACCGGGCCTGGTTCATTGGCTGCAACATAAGACGTCATTGGTTTTGGAGATTGCTGAAAATAATCAAAAATTACTTCCAGGTCATGTGTATTTTGCACCGGATAATCATCATTTACTCATTAAGCGAGAAGTGGCACCAATCGCTATTTTAGAAAGCTCACCGCCGATAGGGCATTTTAGACCATCCATTACTCCCTTATTTTCGTCTTTGGCAAAGAATTATCCTGAAACTGCCGTTGGCGGACTATTAACCGGCATGGGAGGTGATGGTGCGCCAGGGCTTTTAGAGATGCGTCAGGCCAACTGTATTACATTTGCTCAATCAAAAGAAACATCCGTAGTATTTGGCATGCCTGCCGTAGCTCTTTCTATCAAGGCCACTGACCTATCTATCGATTTGGAGAAAATTCCGGAATTTTTAACTAAACTCTTATGAGGGAGGGAAAATGTCATGGGTCAAAAAATTCTGATTGTTGATGACAGTGCCACAGCAAGAGCACTGTTTCGAGCCTGTCTTTTTGGCGATCCTGATTATGAAGTGATTCAGGCTAGCCAATGGGAGGATGCAGTTGAAAAAGCGGAATCCGAACAGCCGTTTTTGATTGTGCTCGATTATAATATGCCAGAAAAATCCGGTAGTGAAATCGCTAAAATTATGATGGATCGCGGTATCAATACCCATTATGTTTTGCTAAGCGCCAATACCCAACAGGCTATAATTAATGAAGTAAAGGCTTTGGGCTTTTTTGATGTACTGGAAAAGCCTGTTTCAACGGAAGAAGTGCATGCGTTACTAGAGAGATTATCATGATAAGCCTGACAGCAGAGCAGGAAGATGCGCTGATTGAAATTGGTAATATTGGTATGAGTAAAGCAGCGAAGCAATTGTCTCTGTTATTGAATTCAACGATTAAAATTTCCATTCCCAAAATTACGTTTATTAATATCAATGACTTAACAGAAGAAAATGATTTTAATGATGAACAAGTACTTTCTTATGTTTATCAAAATATCTCACAGGATTTGGTAGGCTCTGCCGCTTTAGTATTCCAGCGCGAGCAGGCGAATGTATTGACTGTTACCGTTATAGGGGAAGCGCCCCAACTCACTCAGGAGGAAGTTCGGGCTTGTGAGCAGGAAGCCATGCTGGAAATTGGCAATATTATTATTAGTTCCTGTTTAAGCGTCATTATGAATATGCTGTCACAAACGGTAAAATTAAGTCTGCCTGTTTACAATGAAAATAATCTTTATAATTTATTACAAAGCCTTTGCAGGCAAATCTCCAAATCAACTAGTAATATCATTGCAATCTCTACCAAACTGGAAACATCAAATGATAAGTTATCCGGCAGCTTATTTATAATTTTAACCGAAGACTCAGTAATCAAGCTGTTAAGGAGCATCAAGGAGTTGATTAATGATTAGTGAGAACGCAAATCGACTACTGTTCAGAGAGGTTTTTGATGCCATTCCTATTGGATTAATTCTGTTTGGCCAGGATCGCCGGATTCATGCCTGGAATCAATGGATGGAACGGAAAACCAATATTGATTCTGAAAAGGCAATCGGCCAGACTCTGGAATCCTTCTATGAGGATCAAATCAGTGTTCGTTTCAATTGGGCCCTGGATCAAGTACTAAATTATGAACATCCGCAGGTTTTATCCAATATTCTTAACAAATTTATTATTCCAATTCCTTTAAATGAAGAGGCTTATCTTGATCTCGATATGATGCAGCAAAATGTTGAAATTTTACCGATTCATCAGGAGGAGGAGCAAATGGCTCTGGTGGTGATTCAGGATGTTTCAGCCAAAGCGCATTTGAATGCAACGCTGATGTCAATGGCCAGTAAATTTGAAAAAAACAGTTTAATTGACCTGCTAACTGGCTGCTACAATCGCCGCTTTCTGTGGAAGCACCTGGCGAACGAACTGGTCAGTGCGCAGCGCGAAAAATACAATGTGATTTGCTGTATTTATGATATTGATCATTTCAAGAGCATTAATGACCGATTCGGTCATCATGGTGGAGATGAGGTATTGCAGTCTTTCGCTAATATTGTTCGCTCCGAGCTGCGTGCCAATGATTATTTTTTTCGTTACGGAGGAGAGGAATTCATTACCTTGTCAACGCATGTGCCGATTGATGATGCCGCACTCTTACCTAATCGAGTACGCAGCCGTCTGGCAGATACTCTCACGCATGGTTCGGTCAGGAATGTTGTGACCTGCAGCGGCGGCATTTCATACTGGCAGCCGGATAATCCAGCCATTTCTCCGGAGAAACTGGTCAAATTGGCGGACATTCAACTCTACCAGGCTAAAGAAAGCGGTCGTAATTGTGTGGTAATGAATAATGCAATTCAGAATGAACGGTTTTAACCAGGCTATTCACACAGTTATCCACAGATTTTGTGGATAAATCAATAAGACGCAGGGTATGGATTCAATTCCGAAACGCCTTTAAATACAAGGTGTTAACATGAGAGTAAGCAATTATTGGATAGCTTGAACCAAGGTATGAGGTTAAACTTATCCACATACTTTATCATGGATATTTTTTGCAGAAAACGCATTTTACCTTCTTTTTTCCTGAAGAACCAGTCTTGACATTTTGGCCTTGTTATTTTCAGATCAATTTTTTGTTCTATCTATCTGATAATTAATTGGATTGCCATTATGACGGGCAAAAGAATTTTTGCCTGCTCACATGACCAGGCATTTGGCGGCAGAGGGATCTTCGCCTCTTAATTTAAATAAAGCCGCTTCGATTAACTCCTGAGCATCATCCAGATCATTGTTTTTCAGTTCCTGCCGGTAATTAGAATCTTTCCTGACTGAATTTAAGAACTTGCGGGTTGTTTCAAGATAGGACTGGGCTTCTTTCAGAACGGGCGCTGAAATTGAGTTTATAGTCAGATTATTGACATCCAGTGCGGAGAGGGTGCGAACAATTTCCAGTGCAAAACTGACGCGTCGAATCCGATAATTAAAGCGTTGAGGATCTTGAGAATGGAATCCTTTACTGTTAAATGTTCTTTGCCAATAAAGTTCATTTAATTGTCCCCCTTTTATTAAGCACTCCAGGCGTTCATTAGGCAGGTCCAGATTCTTATAGTAGTATTCGGCACGATCAAACTGCTTGCGCAGGCTCAGAAAATCAATATTTCCCTGGTTTACTTCAAAGGCTGAAAAATCAGCTTTTGCCGCCTGCAAAATTTCATCTGCAGTTTTCTTTAAGGCTTCGCTGTTCATTCCCGCTTTAAATTGATGAAGCACGGTTTCATTGTTTCGCAGCACGATAGCGCCAGGAATAAAAGGTTCAGCCAGGACCAGATCTGCCGAAGTCAATGCGATTTTCTCGGTCAATTGGCCAAAAACCGTTAAATGGGCTTGATAGGGTTTCCAGTCAATCATCCGGATTTCGTTATTACCATACTTCTTGCTTAATTCAGCGACTATGTCTTTAAGATGAATATAAATCGCCTCCAGGGCCTCATTACTGCTCTTCCTAAGGGAGTATCCAAAATAAAAATTATTAAACAATGCAGGCGCCTGAAGGGTTATTCTCTCAGGAATCGCATTTTGCAAAACAGCTTCGGTTTTGCCGATAAATTCCGTAATTAATGTCTCATTCGCAGGATTATAATCGATACAGGCGATCGATATATGCAAATTTTTCTCGGTATATCCCTGCATCTCTTTAACCTGAGCGTGCACAGCCGCGGAGATGTTTCCCTTCACATAGGCTGGAACTTTTATCGACAATAAGGGCATAATATTCTCAAATAAAAAGTATCCTTAAAGTATACATGTTTTTTTTCAAACTTCGACACAGGCCTTAGCTTTCGAGAGTGTTCATTAAACTGTGTCATTACTTACAGGAACGCCGTCATCTCGAACGCAGTGAGAGATCTCCCAAACCCTGGTTTGTGCCAGATCCAGAGATCTCTCACTGCGTTCGAGATGACATGGGATGGCATAGTTTTTTTTAAACTTCGAGACTGCCTTAGCTTTCGAGAGTGTTCATTAAACTGTGTCATTACTCACAGGGACACCGTAATCTCGAACACAGTGAGAGATCTGCCAAATCCTGGTCTGTGCCAGTATCCGGAGATCTCTCACTGCGTTCGAGATGACATGGCAGGTGGGGAGGATACTCTATACTAGTAATACAAAAGGAACCTGCTTTCAGGAGCACGTATGCTAGGCACTCTTTTAACTCAATCAGCAGTAGAATTTCCTGACAAGATCGCATTAATTACTGAGCAGCAGAAAGTCACTTATTCAGAATTACATCAATTATCAAATCGGCTGGCTGCTTCATTTCTGGCAGAAAATATAAAGAAAGGGGATTGTATCGCCTTTTTACTACCCAATTGCATGGAAATCGTATTGAGTTATTATGCCTGTTTTATGATGGGCGCCATCGCACTGCCTGTAAATATCAATTTCGATGATGCGATGATTAATAATGTATTTTCCTTCTGCAAGGCGCGGGTCTTAATCACGAACGCAGAATTTTATCAGAGGCTGATAAAAAATAAGAGCGCACTTGATGGTATTGAGCGCTGTTATCTGATTCAGGGTGCAAGTGATTATCCAGAAACCAGGGACTTCAAAAACCTGCTCGTTAAATCGCCATCCATTCAGTTTCCTGAGCCCTTGGAAGACGATGCGGCCTTAATTTATTACACGTCTGGCACAACTGGTTTACCCAAAGCAGTATTGCATACACATCGAGGGTTGATGCAGGGCACGAACAATCAGATTGAACAGATTCAGATTAATGCCGATGATAGTACTCTGGTCATGTTTCCCTTATGTTATCTGATTGGACTAGGCTCGCAGATTCTTCCATTTCATAAAGTGGGAGCGACTATAGTATTGCTGTCAACCTTTGAACCGCTGCGGGCGTTGAAAAGTATTATAGAAAACAGAATTACTAAAATGTATGGATTTCCAAAGCTGTATCTGGAATTGCTGACTCAGGCTGAGAAGGACTATGTTGCGAATAATGCTTTAAATTTTTGCTTTTCAGGAGGGGAGGCGATAGCCCCGGCCTTACAGAAACGATTTAAAGACATTTTTAATATAGAACTTACAGAAGGTTGCGGTATGTCTGAACTACAGATTTATTGCATGAATCCACCGTATGGGAAGAAAAAATTAGGTTCAATTGGTTTGCCGATTGTGAATGTTGAAATGCGGCTGATTGATGAAAAAGGGCTTGCCGTGGTTGAACCTCATAGCATAGGTGAGGTTATTGTTAAAACTGGTAGCATGACTGCTGGCTACTGGCATAATGAAGGACTCACTCAGCAAATTATAAAACAGGGATGGTTTCACACCGGCGATTTGGCTTATCTCGACGCCGATGGTTGCTATTGGTTTGTTAGCCGAAAAGCAGACATTATTAAACGCGGGAGCTTGCTGATATCTCCTCTGGAGATTGAAAATGTGTTTTATCAGAATCCTGAGATTAAAGAAGCGGCTGCAGTCGCTCTGAAAGGAGTCGAAAACGACACAATTATTGTTTTTGTGTTGTTGAAAGACGGAGTTTCGGATCATGCTGCCTACTCATTACTTGATTTTGCCAATCAAGCCTTACCCAAAGAAAAACAGGTTGACCATGTTCAGATTGTGAATCAGTTGCCCTATGGGGTTACAGGCAAAATCAATCGAAAAGAGCTGAGGCAGTGGGCTAAGCAATACATCGAGGCTTGATTCGATTTCCAATTAAACATGCAGAGAAATGACCGGCTTGTGTCTTTTTGCTCGCATAAATGTTATAATGACCATATTTTAGTCTATATGGACAGAGTAAGTTAATGAAAGATCGCTATGGCAGAGTATTTGAAGAGAATGAGATCCGAAATGCGGATTGTATCAGTTTTACAGACTTCAAAAGTTTACATGAGTTTGGCGAAGGTGAGTTGGTTTTAATTACTGATACTGATGGAGGTAAAAGGGTTTATCTTTTCTCCGATCTTCAGGAACAGCTCAAATCAGGCCACTATTGCCGTTTGACCGATCCAATGACAAGACAGGATATTCTGAATCAGATTCCCGAGTTTAATGCAGCGATACATTTTGAAGAAAATGCCGTTCATTATAATGCCTATATTTTGGACCAATATCCTCACTTGATACAGTTGTTAAAAACTTATGTAGAAGAGGTGTTAAATATTCAGGATGAGAAGGCTGGAAGAGGTACTTTATTAAATATAATTCAAGCCAATCATAGCCCGAGGCTTGCAGAGTTTTACCAGGAAGTGGCTGATCTTCCAGTTGAAGAACGAGATGCGCTTTATTCTTTATTCATTACTAACCGAACACTTTATAAAATGCGCAATCGCGACGGAAATTTCTTATATTTTCCAGCTAAATGGATACCCACAGTTGGCAATCCAAAGGAGCAGTTTGATTATAAGTCAATGATTGAGCGGGGTTATTATACTCCTTTCCCTCATAGAAATGTGCGGCTCTCTGATGTGATTAGTAATCCGGAAGATGCCTGCATGCACTCTTGGGGGATGGATATTCTGAATATGTTACTTGAATATCATGTGGGAAGTAATAAAGAATTCAAAATTTTCGATCCTGCAACCAATTGGATTGCGTATAAAATGGAACAGGATTTGCGGCATAGAGTGGAAAAATCTATCACCCAGCCTCTCCACCCACAAAAAGGAAAATACGTTTTTGAGCAGGCTAAAAAAGTAACGGCTCCAGGTTTTTCCCAATCCTCGATGCCTCCCGAACACAATACCGCTGAATCAGTTGCGATGCTTACGAAACTGAACAAAGCATGCGAGAAATACATGCAGCATCTTTTAAATAAGATGAATGTTAACGGACTGTTTATTGATTATCCATTACCCCTTACTTTAGTTGCGCAAAACCGATGTTCAGAGGAGAAGCTGATCAATAAATACAAAGCAGTTTATGAGTTATATGAATTTTTGCACAGCAATGGTCCTGGTATTGATAACAATAGCCGTATTAATCAATTTGCCGAACGCTATAATGAAGAAAACCGGCAGAATACAATTGCTGAGCACAGGGATGGGGCCGGTATACGATTTTTAAATGTTTTATTTTCAATATTGACAGTGGGGATAAAAAATCTTGTAACGCATTGGGTTACAGGTGGATATTACGGATTCTGGGAATCCAGAGGCGCGTCTTTCAATAACGAAGCAGGCGATTGCTTAAAGGCATATACTGCGGCTGTCTGACGAATCGGCTGCAAAATTTATCAGCTGCAGCGGGAAGGCTAATCCGCCAGTTCCTGAAACGGAGCCTTTGTTTCCTGCCACCATTTATCCATATAATAGGATTTACCATGTTTGTAGGAGAAGCCTGGATTTTCTATGATACCCCAGAAAAGAAATAAAATAATAAACAGCCAGGTAAAAAACACATAAAAAAAGGAGATCATTTTATCGGATAATGTGGCGTATTTAGGAAAGTTAATTGTACCCACTTTTTTACGATAGCGAGGTGCCAAAATGCCGGATTTTAAATTGCTTTTTAAAAGAATACAGAACATATACAAAGAGCAACGAAATATTCTTAAATTTCTGGTAGAAATAAAAGGACTTTGAATGGCCTCTTGCACCAGGATTTGATCAAAGCGGGTTCCCGCCGTTAAGGAAAACAGAGCTTGCATAATGGCGACTAATAAAAAACTTTGATTTGCCGCACCAACTACCGACCACTGTGCTGTGACTGAATAATGAAAAATTTCTACAAGCGCATACCCAGCGGCGATAAAAATGATGCAGTCAATACAATCATCAATGAGTGGACGAAACACTGCTTTTCTCCGGCTTTTATCACTAGAGCTTAGCATAGCCGATCTCGACAGATATAATTAGCAAGAATAATAAGATTGGAGCATGGCTGGATACGGCGGAGAGGGGAGTGTCCATTAAACTGTGTCCTTACTCACAGGCACAGTGCAGGGCGTGGCATGGCTTGACACAGTTTGATGAAGACTCTCGCGAATAGATTTACTTTGCTCGGAATTCGGTGATTGACTAATCAAAATTTCTTATCACGTAATTGATTCTTTTCATTATTAGTAAGCGTTCTAATTTGCTTATTATTCTCGGGCGACATAAAAAAACAATAAGGAAATATAATGGACGCATTTGAAAACAAGAGTAATTTAGAAACAATCACTGTTTATAAAACCCTGGATAAAGACTATGGACGCACAAAATTTGCGGGTCCTGGTTACGTACGGCGAGTTTGATATGGAAAAGTATAAAGAGCTCGAGGAATTGTTAAATCCTGATACGGTTGACGAAACACTGTAAGCTGCTGCCATTAAGTTAAGGACTTCTGTCATTCCCGCGAAAGGCGGGAATCTATTCCTCAGTCGGCATTGTGGCTAGCTCAGAGATGGATCCCCGCCTTCGCGGGGAGGACAGTTTATATACAACTGCTGCGCGGTGGAGAGGGGATCGGATATTCTTAGCCTGACGGCTCTGGGCCAAGGCCCCAGTCCGTAAGCCAGGCTCACGGGGAATAAGGAAGTTATTATGAATAATTTACGGGTTGAACAGCGCGCTTACAACCTCGATGATGCGTTATTAATTGGCCTTGATGAAGCCGAGAAAAATCAGATTACGCCGGCTTTTCAATGTATAGGCAATTTGAAACATGAGGGGATTCATTTAAGCACTTATCTTTGTGCTGCCAATAACAATCAGTTGAAACTATCCTCTCTGGGCGGAGCAAGCGGCAGTGAGCCACAGGCCAAAGTAAAAGCCTTGTTTGAATCCTTAGAAAAATCAATTGGCATCAGTCTGTATAAAAATAATTTACTAAACCAGTATTTATTTTCCACCGCGAATTCGCCATCCACGAGTTTTCTGACTAAGCATCAACTAATGCCCAAACGTTTACTGGAAGAAAGCTACCAGAAAAATCCTTACCCCTGGGTTAAATTGCACCATCTCAACAATAAAAGCAGCATGTATTACCCATTGGCTTTAATTTATACTTTTATTGATGAGCACATCGCTTCACTTAGTAATGATATCGGGCTTGCTATTGGTGCGACCCGCGAAGAGGCAATCATTCACGGTATTAATCAATGGGTAGAGCGGGATGCCTATTCTTTGTTCCTGTTAAAAACAGTGCTTCATCACAATCCAGTTCCAGCAAGGGTAATTCGAAAGAATACCTTGCCTCCATCCATCACCGAAATCATAGCGGCTATTGAGCAGCATTATGATGAGAATATATTAGTGATGGATATCACTAGCGATAATTCTATTCCAGCCTTCGTTGTCAGTTTTACCCGGCAGACAATGCTGCTGCAACCACAGGGGTTTGGCGCTTCACTTTCCAAAGAGGCGGCATTGAAACAAGCCCTGTATGAATCAGTACAGTATAAAGAGCGATTTAATGACAATGCCAGGGCTTATCGTGAGCAAAATGCCAGATTTTTTGAGCATAGCCCTTTGCTGTTAAAGGCGATGATCGGCGATCTGCAAGTGCTGGTAGATAATAAAATCAGTGTAGAGAAGGATTGGGATGAGGTTCCTTCCTATTGTATGCCAAACACCTTGAGTCAGCAAATTCAATTGATGATCGAACGTTTAGAGGCCTGTCAGGCGAATATTTATATCGCTGATCTTTACCAGTCATCCACGGGGGTGGCGATTACTTATACCTTAATTCCCGAGCTTGAAAATTTCAGTCTAATACGCGATGCAAAATGTGTGGCGATTAAGGAGCGGGCAAGGAGTATTTTAAATGAATTATGAAAGGCAAATGCCATCCCGAATGGCTTTGGAAAAAGCAAAGTCAACGCTTAATCTATTGAATTTACAAGCGGATTTACAGCAATATGGCACTGAGATTAAAACCTCTCATTGCAAATTAACTGATAATCAATCCCATTCCATTTTTTATGGTTGCGGTAAAGGAATCGGGATTCAATCAATAGTAAGCGCCTGTTTTGAGGCACTTGAACATTATGCGGTGTTTGATTTTTGTCAAAAACATCAGAATAACTATTTTTCTTTAAGTAATCCCCTGATTGCAGATCCTTTGAAAACGCATCAACTCCTGGCTCCTCAAATATATCAGGAAACAGCCGAAATGCCCTTTGCCAGATTTGCGGAAATTTCCACTGGTGAAATACTGTATTATCCATTGTATTTAATCGATCCACGCTATGCCAAAAGCCCGGCTGCTCAGGATATATTTAATTACGAGCCTTATTCCTGGCAGGCTTGTGATTCGGGCATCGCTTCAGGCACCAGTGAGGAGGAGGCCAGTATTCATGCCCTGAATGAAGCGATAGAGCGTGACGCTTACTCTTTATTCCTTATCCAGGCGTTTATGTTGCATGCGCCTGTTTCGATCATCGACAAAAATTCAGTGCCTGAGTATTTAAAAGAAATGATCAATCAGATTGAGCGGGAATATGATGAGGAACTTCTTCTTGTGGACATCACCAGCGACATAGGTATCCCAAGCGTTCTGGTCAGCCTGACTAAACAATCGATGCCTGTTCAACCCATTGGTTGTGGTACTTCGCTTTATAAGGACTATGCTCTGGAGCGTGCGCTGTTGGAATCTTTACAGCCTTTGCATTTATTTAATGATCACTTGCTGGAAAATCAGCAGAAAACTCTGGGTAATCTCGCAGAAAAACCATTATTGGCCCAATGTGCCAAGGCAGACATTGCCAGTCTGTCAGCCCAATTTCAAATAAAGCATTTTGATTCGCTTCCTGATTATAAGGGAGCTTCCTCGCTAAATCATCAATTAGAGACCATTATTCAAAGTATTCGCAAGCAGAATTTTTCTATTTATAAGACAAATCTTGCTGAACTTGATAGCGGATTTCATTGTGTGAAGTATATTATTCCTGGCCTGGAGCAATTTTATCTGGTAGAAATTGGAAAACATATTCTACCGAATACAAGAGGTATGAATTTTATTCGGAATAGACAAGCGACAGTCAGTAAGCTTAAAGAGGTTATTTGAGAGAAAAGGATAAATGAAGTTACTGGATCCTCAACTACAGGTTTTTTTGGCTGTCGCAAAGCATAAAAGCATGCATGCAGCGGCGAAGGCGGTGCATTTAAGCCAGACGGCGGTTACTCAACGTATACGCGCTTTGGAAACCAGATTACGGACGACCCTGTTTATACGCAGCCATCATGGTGTCTTGCTGACCTCGGAAGGTGAGGCTTTGCTTCGTTATTGTCAGGCTTCTTCCGAACTCGAAGGCATTGCCTTATCGAATATTCATGGGGCGGGGATGGAGTCGACTGTTCGATTGTGCATCAGCGGTCCCACCAGTATCATGTCCTCACGGATAATTCCTGCCTGCCGGCCTTTATTAAAAAAATATCCTCACTTACTTATTACCTTCCACATTAATGATTCTGCCCAGAGAATTGCCTCGCTGCAAACGGGCAGCAGTCATTTTGTAATCATTGAACCGCAGCATCTGTTTAAAGAAATGCAAGTAAAAGCAATTCAGCCAGAGCGTTATGTCCTGGTGGCAACTTCCGCCTGGGCTGGGCGTGATCTTAAAGATATTTTGCAAACAGAGCGAATTATCGATTTTGATGAGTCTGATCTGATGACGCTTAGTTATCTGAAACACTATAATCTGCTTGAATATACTCAATCAGAACGCCATTTTGTGAATATTAACGAATCATTGCTCAGTTTATTTACTGAGGGCTATGGTTATGGCGTTTTATCAGCCGAACTGTGCCAGCCTTTTCTGGAGAAAGAACAATTAATCGCTCTGAACTCAGGTCAGTATTATGAGAATACACTCGTCCTTGCCTGGTATGCGAGGACAGAAGCCCCGTCATATTTTGCGGATGTTATCGATTCCATAGTTTAAATTGACCATAATTCTTTCTGGAAACTTTTGTCATTCCTGAGGTGTAGTTGCGTAAATAAGATAGGTGAACAAAAAAACGTCTTTGCGAGCGCTAGCGAAGCAGATCCAGATCCTGGGTTTGTTCAAGTTCCGATCTGGATTGCTTCACTTCGTTCGCAAAGACGATAGGCTAGGTGATTGATTCTATTGCGCAGCAACGCCCGCTTTCACGAGGATGACAGTTTAATATACAATTGAGCTTAACTTAGATTCGGCAAGCTATTCAGCACTGAATTATATGAATGATTTGATTGAAAAACAAACAGAAGTGGTGGGTGAATTTATTTCGCCATTACTACAGCTGCCTGCGGAGTCGTTTTTAATCAATATGCCTCTGGATTGGGATACGGCCCATAGTTTAAGCAGAAGTTGTCAATGGTTTGGATTCTTCAGAGCGAATAGTCAGGTTAAAAACTCTGTTGGCTCTGTTTATGAACTGCTTCATTGTTTTGAGCTTGGTGATTACGTTCGCGCTAATAAAATTGCCCACTCCTGTCCTTCTGCGATATTTCGTTCTGTTAATTATCGGTTTACCCTTCCTCAAAAAGTGCATTGCGTTCTATATACAAGCCCCCTCCGATACGCTCTGGAAACCAATAATCAACGTATGCTAGCGCTATTTAAGCAAGTAGTAGAACCCGATTTGACTGAACAATTTAAATGCTTTGAGAGACAATATAAGGCAACAGACAGTTATCGGCTAATCGAACGAGTTGCCGAATCGGATTACGATGGTGTTGAGAAGATAATTAAAGTCAATCCGGAGTTGATGTTTAAGCATGTGATTTATGACCCTGAAAATCAGCTAATTCTTCCGATAACTGGTGAGAAATACAAAGCAATTTATCAAGCGGCGTGTCCTGAGTATATCAGTCCATTAAAACTGGCGTTTAAAAATTATGACAGCCATATGTGGTCGATGTTTTATGAGCTGATAAAAGAGGATCCCAGACGTCTGGAATTGTTTAAACGGCAAAAAGAAGAGCAAAACGAATTATATGACATAGGACCGCTCCTGAATGCATATGATCAGTATTTGCTCATTTGTGAAGAAATACATAAAAATCATTCCGAAATAGGGCAGATACAAGAGGATGTCTTAACCCAATCGTTTAATGAGGTGGGCCTGAAACAAAGAAACGCGCCGCGGCATTTTTTATTAGAAATATTTCGCCAGGACCCTCTTTGGGGACAAGTGCCAGATTCAGGGATAAAGACCAGTACAAGGCCGCCTTTGCAGTATCTCAGTTATTTTGAGGAAGAGGGAGATATTAATATAAGCCGATTATTTGCCTTCCTTGGCCAGGATTTAAGTATTGTTCGGGGCGAGAGTGCTGTCGGCGCTTTGTTTATGCCCTGGACTCAGGCTTGTAATGCAAAAAAAGACCGCGATACCCTGGAGAATTTATTTCGTTTGAGACAACAGGAATTAGCGGAATTGTTACCCCTTTCTGAGCCGGAATTTAATACTATTAACCCCTAAAAGAAGGTGCAGAAAAAACCGTCTTTGCGAGCGTTAGCGAAGCCTGCTCCTTACATCTGAATTGCTTCACTTCGTTCGCAAAGACTATAAGTTGGGTGGGATGGCGGATATTTGTAAATTTTTGTAACCAATTGTTACAGCACGCGGTGATTTTATATTTCCTATCTATACTTTAAATGCAAATTGTCTTTTTGGAGATCGAGCAATGAGTATTTCTCTCTTGGAAGACAAGGATGTTGAAGTTATTTGTGGCGGAGACCCAAGTCCTGGTATTATTTGGCAGCTAGAAAATAATGGAAACACACATAACGTCACCGCGTCTGTTCAGACAGCCACAGTTTTTGCAAAAGTAATTCAGCAAATTCCAGGCAATAATATTCCGGGTATTAATCTTACCCCTGTCGGTGTCAATCCCTAATTCAGCTTGAAAGCCAGTCCTGCCTAACTGGCCTTTAACACCCTGAATTTATTAAACGCCTGCGAGCTGCATAATTCCTCAAATCTTCCTGCATTATGTAGTTTTCCTTTCTCAAGAATATAGATGGTATCGGCTCCGCTTAAAAATTCGGGGCGATGGGTTATTACCAAACGGCTTATGCTCAGGGATTCAACACAGTGTTTGAGCAGGCTTAATGTCTCATCATCCATGCCGCTCATTGCCTCATCCAAAATCAAAACTCGTGGTTTTTTGGCTAAAGCGCGAGCGATTAAAATGCGCTGCCGTTGGCCCAGGGATACAGCACCGCTGCGATCTGTGATTACGGTTCGCATTCCCATCGGCATTTTTTCGATATCACTGGCAATATTTGCCAAATGAGCTGCTTGCCAGGCATCTTCTTCGGTCAGGCTTGAATTAATACCGATAATATTGCTGAGAATACTGCCAGGCATTAAGGCACTGGTTTGCAAAATCACACCAAGCTGACTGCGTAAATGCTGTAAATTCAAACGGCATAACTCCATATCATCAAACAGAATCTGTCCTTTCTGAGGTTTTTCAAATCCGAGAAGTAAACGCAGCAGGGTTGATTTGCCGACACCTGATTTTCCCAGAATGCCGACGTATTCGCCTTGCTTCATTTTAAAGGACAAATCGTCGCATATAGCGCCCTCATTTTTACTGTATTTAAATTGGATATCACGTAATTCAAGAGAACCTTTAAGATTGAGCTTGCAATTCTCTTTTCGATAATTCTCGGTTTCAGTCTGAAAGACAGGCTTGGTTCGTTCAAATACAGGAATGATCCTCACCATTTGATTGATACTATTCCAGAGGCCGATGAATGCAATGAACAGTTGTGAGAATGCCGCGTTATATAAAATAAAAAGGCCTAAGTTTAGTGAGCTGTCCATGTTCACCACAAAAAGATAAAGAAAAAAAGTACTCAATAAACTGAAAGCCAGATTAATAATTTTATCAATGACAGTCAATTTACTGCTTTTAAAAAAAAGGGTCATTTTTTCAATGAATTTACGCAGCCAAAGATTGAGAATTAACTCCTCACGATGGGCACAGCGTATCTTATTGATGCTCGTAAAAATCTGTAATAATAAAGATTGGTTTTCACCGCTGACACGAAAATAACCACGCAGAAAACGCAATTGTTTCAGGGTGATAAGAAAGGAAATGGAACTTGCTATCACCAGAAAAAGAATGAGCAAAAGACTGAAAACGGGCATTAGGTAACATAAAAGAATCAAGCTAAAAACGAAAACCAGACTATTTGAAAGAGAAACAAGCAGGCTAAGAGTTAGTTCCTGCTGGATGATATCGATGGACGAAATACGATTGCTTAAATCACCAATCTGAAAGCGGCTAAAAAAATGCGCTGGAAATCGAAGGACGCGATCCCAGATAGCTGCCTGTATATTAGCATTGGCTTTTAATTTGATGCGAAATAAACTGATTATTTCTACGAGTTGTAAACTGGCCGTTATAAAGGCATTTATTATAAAAGCGATAATCACCTGGGTTACAGCCGAGGTATCGGCAAATGGAATCGCTACAGAAAATAAATAGCCCGTACCCAGCGGAATAGTCAAGGCGAGGGTGGCTAATACAATCTGTACCAGCAGCAAGCGTTTGAGATCGGAACCGCTTTGCTGATAGATATACTGAAGCACGTCTTTCACGCCTATTTTGCCGCCCGCCAGCGGCTTATAAAAATAGAAGACATGATTCAATACCATTGCTGCATTTTTTTCGCCAATCGCTAAAGCCTCGTGACCCGGAATATGCAATTGATAACCCTTGCCTGTGGGTATTAGTGCACAGGCATTTCCTTCTACGGTAAACGCCAGCAATGGACCATTATCATATTTCCACCATTCGTCAAGTAATTGAATTTCACGAAAACGAAATTGTGAAAGATTGGCTATTTCAGACAGTAAATCAAACCTGGTTTTGCTTTCATCGCCAGTCTGTGCCGGAAACTTAAGTTTTATGTTGGCACTGTTGGCTACGATGGCGCAAACAGTCAAAAAATCATGCTGAGCGGTTTCGGCTTCTTTGTTTTCCAGCAACACCAGAATTTCTGAAATATCCAGTCTATTATGATCAGTCATATCAACTCTTTATCAGTAGGAATCAATGAGCCTTGTTCAAGTTGGTAAATTTGCCTGCAATATTCAAGAGCACTTTCACGATGAGTAATAATTAAAGTAGTTAAGCCTTTTTCGTGAATATTCTTAAGAATACGTTTTTCAGTTTCCGCCTCAAGATTGGACGTTGCCTCGTCCAGAATAAGGATTTTACTGTTCTGGGCCAGTGCCCTTGCAATTTCAATTCGATGCCGCTGACCACCGCTAAAATTCATCCCATTTTCCGAAACTACATAATCCAGACCGCCTCGCTGCATAATTTCCTCATAAATGCAGGCGTCATGAAGCGCTTTTTCGATGGCCAGATCACTAATCGCCGGGTTCCAGAATGAAATATTTTCTCTGATTGTTCCCGGGAAAAGGAAAACATCCTGCTCGACATAAGCGATTAATCGGGCGGAGATTTCCGGGCTTATCTGCGATAACGCAGTGCCGCCAATATAAATGGTACCGCTTGCAGGCTGATATAAGCCGGTGATCAAGCGGGCGATGGTGGATTTTCCCTCGCCAGATTTACCGAGTATCGCAATCATCTCCCCGGCAGGAATAAAGAGAGTCAACTCCTTTAACATGGTTTTGTTCGCAGTATAAGCAAAACATACCGAATCCAATCGAATGGACGCTTCAGGGCAGTGTTTGCCAGAGATTATATTAAAACGCGGATCGAGCTCGTGATTCTGAATGTCATCCAGACGCGCCAAATCCCCCTTGATTTTTTGTAACTCTCCCCCGAAGCCGAGCAGGGTTTGCAGTGGTGCGAAAAACTGATACCAGAGCATCTGAAAGGCTATCAGACTGCCGATGGTTAATTGTCCATTAATAATCTGCCAACTGCCCAATCCGGTAATAATCGAATAAGCGACTAACTGGGTACAGGCCGGAATAACAGTTAATATTTGATTGTAAATAGCCTGTTTTTGCTGTAATGAAATAATTTCCGCATGTGCAGATGCCCAGCGCTGAAAAAAATCATTCTCGCGGCCATTGGCTTTTAAATCCTCTATTAAACCAAGCCCCTGCATCTGCAAACCAAGCAACTTTCCATTTTTTTGTAAAAAATTACGGCTGACATCTTCAAATTGGCGGCGTACATGATGATAGACAAGAAGGCTGAAACCCATAGCGGTAAAAGCAAGCAGAGCCAGTGGCCAGCTTAAAATACACATGACCACAGCATACAGAGCAATGGTTATCAGACTAACCAGAGAAGCCATTACTTCACTGGATAAGAGATTGGCAATTCGATCATTGGCAGAAACTCGCTCTGTGATATCGCCGGCAAAACGCTGTTGAAAAAACTGAATGGGAAGATACATAATTCGCCATAGAAAACCAATCGTACTAATCAGCGTTAATTTTAGTTTTATCAATAAAAGGAAATAATTTTGCAGGCTGCTTAATAAAACGATTGATACAATCATAACCAGAAAAACGCTAAAAAAAGGCAGTATCCAGTAGTTTAATTTTTCGACCAGAATATTATCGATAAAAATCTTGGCTAATGCCGTGATCATCAGGTTAGGCACAACTAAGGCAAGACTGGCAATGAACACAAAAAACAATTCTTTCTCCAGACCTTGCAGACGATTTCTTAAAGCTGAATAAAGGGAGGCAGATCTGCCATGAGCCAGGAAGTCAGTGCCTGGCGAAAATAATAACAGAACGCCGGTAAAGGCTTGATCAAATTGCTGATAGCTTACAGTTCTTGGGCCGCAGGCGGGATCGTTAATATAAATTTTTTCTTTGGAAATCCCTTCAAGAACCACGAAGTGATTAAATTCCCAGAATAAAATAACGGGGGCTTTCAGCTCTTGCAGGCTGGCTATAGAATCTACTTTAGCCGCCTGAGCGGTTAAGCCATGCTGGCGGGCTGCGGCTAGCATCATACTTGCATTACAACCGTCGCGTGATACGCCGCAGTCGACCCGCATTTTTTCCAGAGGAATATGCCGTCCATAGTAGGCGAGTATAATCGCCAAAGCTGCTGCTCCGCATTCGGTGGCTTCCATTTGCAATATGGTAGGTGTTTTTGCGCGCTTCATTCTAATCAGTTCCTACTAATTGTTTTAAAGCGGGCAGAAACAAAGTCACCGGTGCTTGCTTGCGAACAATAATATTGATTTCTACCATTGTTCCGGCGGTAATGATCTGAGGAGGGCCTGAGGCAGAGGTCCATTGAAAACCGCTAAGCGTCTCAGGGTCTTTTTCCAATAATATTCTGATTTCAATGGGAAGGTTTTTTTCAGTAAGATGCTGCACCAGTTCAGTGTTTTTCAGAACAGCCTTCATGCTGTCTGAATTACTGGGATAGGGTGACACATACTGCACTTTACCGACTATACTGCCGTATTCTTCTTTTTTTATCACCGTAGGGGTAATCAATGCCTTCATTCCGGTTGAAATTTTTTTACCCTGATCCGCAGGAACATAGGCAATGACTTCAAGCTGGTCTGGCGAGGGTGCAATACTCATAACGGGCATGCCGTCTTTGACCATATCGCCAAGCTGCACCTGGATATTAGTCACTGTTCCCTTCGTCGGACTGTATACATGCAGGCCTGTTTTATATTGAGATTTCAATACATCGAGTTCCTGCTTTTTGTCCTTGATTTTTAAATCCAGTGCACGGATTTTTTCCTGCCATTCTTCGAGATAGGCTTTCTCGTTCATATCATTTTGTAATAACTCTTTTTTAGTCGTTTCGATATTTTTCTTTGTATCATAAAACTGCTGCCAGCTGGCAACCACTTCCTGCTTGGTAATCAGGCCTTTTTTGAATGCGGCTTTGCGAATTTCCAATAATTCCTGGGCATAAATCAGATTTTCACTCTGCTGTTTAATGACATTTTGTAAATAGTCATTCTGTTTTATAACCTGCTGGTGCCGGTTTTTGGTAGCCGCTTGCGCCTCTTTTAACAGATTCTGATATTTTTGCTCGATAAGAGAAAGTGTTTGCTGCTGGGTTGCAATTTGCTCTTTTAAAGCGGGATTACTCAGTGTAGCCAGCAGCTGACCGCTTGTCACTGAATCTCCCAGTTTGACCAGTAAATCACTGACATAAGCTTCACCGGCAGGTGCGGCAGCATTGTAAAGTCCTTCATTATTAGGGAGGATAATGCCCTGGCCTTCAACCCGGGTGCTGATCGTTCCAAAAATGGACCAGAGTGCAATACCCAGTGCAAGCAGGCTCAAACTGCCTAATAAAATCCAGGATTTGCTGCCGGTTATTACAATTGCATGATTTAATTGCTCAGGAACTGAGAGATGGGTGAGGGCTTCTTTGCGAAATAAATTCCTGGGATTATCGGATGACACAGCTTGTAATCCTTTATCGATTGATAGACTCACAATTAACTATATCACAATTTTGTATAAAATTTATTCATTCTATTCCTTTCATTGCATACTGCTGTGAAATGCAATTCCAGGATCGAAAAAACTTCTTTCCAGATTGATATATTCTCACAACTGCTCAAAATAAGTACAATTATTTTATTGATTGAACGATGAGGAGTGGTGAATGAAATCTAAGAACACTGTAAGCAATATTGATAACGAATCAAGAAACCTTGCAAGTATCCGTTTGGCCCAAAGTTTATGGAACCGAGGAACGCCAATCACAGGAACACCCGCTGAAAGCTATCTGGTATCAACCAGAAAAATTCCTGCAAGTGTTGTCAGCCGTCTACAGTTTAAGTATGTGCAAGGCAAATTGGGAATCCCAAAGCTGGATCAATACGGCTTTGATGATTACCTTATTGCGCCCGTCTTTAACCTGAAAGATGAACTCATTGGCCTTCAGATTGTCCAGCTCGATGCTAAAGGCAACAAAGCGCTGCCTGCTGATGCCGATAAGAGCTACTACTGCAAAATGTATCTGGGTCCGGTAAAGCCTGCTTTACCAGGTAAAGCAGCGGTAATTAATGATATTGAAAATCAGGATGCTGTGTTTATTGCCGAAGGAATTGAAACGGCTGCCAGTATTGCTGCAATTCCCTCTATTCGTGAGCAATACAGTATTTTGGCCTCGCTTGGAGTAACCGAATTACCTGCGACACTGAGCTATATCAGAACGCATTACTCCAGAGATACCACGATTATCCTGCTCAAAGATCATGACCAGCCTGGTTCGTCTGCAAGCAATGATTTTCAAAAAGCTTTGAAACTATTTGAAGGGGCAGGTTATCACGTTATCGTCAAAGAACCTGTACAAATAGACAATGACTGGAATGATGTGCTTGCCCAGCACGGAAGTGTGGAACTTGAGCGACAGTTGGCGGTTGATGTTGATGCGCTGCAATCGCAAGGCCAGGCTATTATCCGCAACGAATTAAAAAATCTTTACGCCAGTTTATTAACCAGCGAAGCAAAAACCGATGAGCAGAATTTACTATTTTCCTTATCTTCAGTAATTAATCATAAAATAGACAGAATGACTGCAATAATTCCCTTTATTGAAAACAGCATAAAAAGGCTGGCTGAATCAGATCAGCTTGCCTTGGATGCAGAAACTGCCTATTTTGAGAAAAACGACGCCGAGTTAAGATTAGCCATGAAAGCGCTGGATTCAATACGTAAGCGAGTCGAGCCTGTTCTCCAATTGCCCCCCCTTCCCGAAGCAGTGGAGGAATATGGAGATCAATGCCTGAAATTAGAAACCAGCAAAAAAAATCTGCCCGGAAATAATCAAAGGGCTCTCAGAGAGGAAATAACCGCTGCTTATGAAAAGGCAATGAAGGATTATGTAAGTTTGAGCACAACGCCTGGTGCAGAACTTAAGAAGATAGCTGCGGACGATCACTACGCATTTTTCTTTAACCTGAGTATTGAGAGGTCCAAAACACAGAGTTTTTCAGAAATGCGCCGTTCGCTCAGTCTCGAAATTAAAAATCGTGAGCAAGCGCAGAGAGATCAGCCTGAGAAAGCTCGGGCCGAAAAAGAGCAGGAGTATAAACACGAACTTCTTAACGCCTCAATCAAACAAAACGAGCTGGCGATTGAGTTGGTTTCCTACATGAACAAGCTATCAGTGCTTATTGATTCAAGCAGGCTAAGTGTAGAGCGCGAGATTGAGGATATAGATTACCGCGCTTATCAGGATTTTTATGTCAAATTACATGAAGAAGCTCAGGCAAGCGATGAAGATTTAGAGAGCTTGCAGCACTGGCTTAATAATCTGGGTAATTTCAAAACGCTTTCACCCTTGAAATATGAGCCTCCTAAAGGTGAAGATGTACGTCCAGTGAAGTTTATATTTGAAGAGTATGATGAGCAGGAAACACTTGAAAATATAACTGATGCGATGATGAATCATCTGCCACCGGCAACACCTGCTCTGGATCCCCATGATAAAGGAAAGGAGATTGACGATCAGGAAGCCGCACCACAACAGGATGATTTGCTCACACGCAGCATTTATGATTATGTGATTGAGTTGTCAGCAATCCTCTACAAATCATTTGAGGTGAACTCTCCGGATGGCAAGTTTACCCAGGAGTTTGACGGCTTGGTAGTTCGTGATAGACAATTAACCATCATGGAAAGAAAAGCGAATGATGGAACCGGCGTTAGTGTATTGCAGCGTAATTTTTGTCAGCAAAAAATTGGTTCAAAAGAACAGTTTGTGGATAAAAACTGGCTTCCCTCAATACTGGGGCATGCACAGCCGGAATCATTTATCAAAATTGATGCTCCAGAGTCTAAGGACTGGTATAGCCCGGCATTTGACGATGCAATGAAAAACCGGCTGATGACTGCTGCAAAGAAAACGATTGTAGAAGCTTTAAGGGAATTTCGTCTGGAATTTAACATGAACTTACCCAAACATTTTTCAGATGGTTATCAGGGGGTATTTTTCAGCTCCAGGCTGAACGATGTTAAAGTTCGCTTCTCGAGACAGGGGCTTGGCAATGAAACTATCGCTCACCGCCGGATAGACGATATTAAATCTGATATGGCTACTGAAGTAATGAAGAGGGTTTAAAAAAGCTCCAGGTGCTTCTGGCTATTCTGCCGGGAGCACTGTGTCAAAGAAGGTTAAAGGGCTTAGCTGATCCAAAAATAAAAGAACTCAATGAAATATGAATGTTTCAAAAGATATCTTCTCACCCCTGACCACCGGCAATAGCAAATTCAATCACTTGAATTGATCAATAATTTTACATTTAAAACCAAATATGATACATTTGGACCATTATTGTTAACTTATTGCAAGGTTAGTATTTTGAAATCAAAAGTACATCGTATTCAACAAACAGGTAAAGTTTTTCTAAATGAGATATCTACAATTGTTGAAGTGTTTTCCGAGGAAACAAGTTTTGATCCAAAACACGAGTTTCAGTTTGAGAAGCTGCCGAGACTTGTTTATCTCAAACAAAACTCGAGAAAAGTTAACTGGGAGGATTTTGTAATTGACGTCGATGAAGTTAAGTCCAATTCCAAATTATATCAGTTACTTTTTGGTATCTTGCATTTGGATAATTTTCAATTTTTTACTAATGAAACTATTATACCACATCACTACCTGGTAGAAAAATTGCGACTGCTTGAAACATACTTTAATGACAAATATGCTGATAAAGATAAAACATTCAGAACGTTAAAACTGGATTGTCTTGAATTTCTTATGTCGCAATGTATAGCGATTCGATTAGTTAAAGAAATACGGTATTCAAATATACCTTTCCCCTATGCCCCAATTACATTTGAAGAAGCGAAGATTGATTTTGAACAATTGATTGCCGAAGTAAAAAAAGACAATCAAAAACTGGATTTACACAACGCCTTCAGGATCAGGTTGCAGGGAGATATTGCATCTAATTACTTTATGCAAAACCAGCGATTGTCAACTAGTAATGGCGCACGTAAATCGCTTAAAAATAAACGCGAATACACATCTCCATCTAAAGCCTGGACAGAAGAATTCATGGTCTCCGTGTTTTCTGCCTTAATACGTCTTAAAACAATGAAGGCAAGGAAGAGAGAAGACCATTACAACTTTCAAATTAATTTAGCTGTTTCTGCCCCCAAAGTACGATTAAAATTGGTTCGTAATTGGGGGGCTAATCAATTTAACCCAAAAAAAGTTGGCGTTCTCGTACAGCTTTTAAAGAATAAGTACAATACCTCGGTAACTTCTTTTCTTGATTTGTGTGGCGGATGGGGAGACCGGTTGATTGGGGCATTTGCAGCGAGTGCGATTGGATTGAAGCGTTATGTTGCTACTGATCCCAATCCTAATTTAAAGGAAGGGTACTCTAATATGGTTGATCAGTTCAGGCCAGCGGGCTTTGATGTATACATTCATGCCAAACCTATGGAGGATTGTACTCAGGAAGAGCTTTGTCCTCAAAATCAGCCGAATCAGCTCATGCTTACATCCCCCCCTTACTTCGATTTGGAGAAATATCCAGGTGAAAATCAATCGCATATCAGATATCCAGTTTATGAAAATTGGTTGAATAAATTCCTTTTTGTACTGGTGCAACAGGCAATCAAAGGACTGAGTCCTGGTGGCTTTATCGCTATTAATATCAATAATCAAAAGCATCATAAACCCGGTGATGATTTGCTAAATTACCTTAAAGGATGTCCTTATCTCGAAGTGATTGGGCTACTTGAAAGTTCAAGTGTTAAACCGAATCCGACTTATCTTGCAAAGTTTATAGGGGATTGGGTCCTATTAATGAACCCTGTAACTAATAAAGAACCTGAGAATACTTCGATTAAGCAGGGTTTTAAACAGGAGCTACAAGTTTTTGATAATGCGTTACTCCTGCAGAATAAACGAAAAACCAATGATTTGGAGTCAACTACCACTTTTAGTAGTGAGCTATCAACTCCAACGAGAGATTCGGCTAAAAATCTGTACTCATCGGAGGATAAAGAAAATAGTGATTCTCTGGGTAGTTTGCCTGACAAAAATTTCGATGATCTGAAAATAGTTCGGAAGAAATCCCGGACAGAAACACCAACAATTGCCCCATTCAGAAACCTGTTGTTTTTTATACCGTCTATGCAAACCTTAGCTGATCCGAATAATCTGACAAAATATAGCCAGATCGCTGATAATTCTTTCGCCAATTAGACTTCATTGAAAGAGCTTTGTGAAATAATGTCATGTAAGTGAACAGGTCCGGACTGGGATGACATCAAAAGAATGTGGGATATAAATGATAAGTATTGTTGAAGTTCTGTTATTAGGTTTGATACTAAGTATTGATTCATTTTCGGCAGCTCTCGCAATGGGCCTCAAGCCCCATCAGACCCGAGATGCTATGAATTTTGCGTCATTGTCTGCCGGCGCAGAGTTAATCGCCGCCTTCATTGGCGCAATTGCCGGTGAACAAATTATCCTGGTACTGGGTCCTGTTGCTCGCTGGATTGGATTTATATTACTTTCAGCCGTTGCCCTGCACATGTTATATGAAGGATTTATTGAATATAAAAATAGAAATGAAGCAGTTTCTGCTGACAAGTTTCATGGATTTTTTAAATTATTGGTCGTTGCCGTTGCCACCAGCCTCGATGCGCTTGCAGTGGGCGTCAGTGTAGGACTCTCGGGAAAAGCCTTATGGCCTTATCTGCTTTCAATCTGCGCCTGGGCCTTTATTATGACTATAATCGGGATGGGAATTGCCAAAAAAGCACCACAGCGATTATCGGCGGTTTTTAACGTGATTGGTGCGATTATTCTTTTTGTGATTGCGGTGGAGATGTTGTACTGAAAAGTAATGCAGATGCTATGACTTCGAGAACAGATTGTGTTTGTTGAAAAACATCGTTATTCCAAAAACGAAATACCCTAAATCCCTGTGCTCGTAACCAATCAGTGCGCTTGATATCATAAATCTGACTGTCCATGTGCTGGCCGCCATCAAGTTCGATAATCAATCGTTTTTCAAAGCAGAGAAAATCGACGATGTATGTACCTATTGGAGCTTGCCTCTTGAATTTAAATCCCAGTCTGTTCGCTCGGAGATAATACCAAAGATGCCTCTCGGCATCGGTGCTGTTTTTGCGTAAATTGCGAGCTCGTTGCTTTAGCCTGGATTCGTTCATTTCCCTCTCCCCAACCCTCTCCCGGAAGGCGTCATCATACTATTAAAGTTCCTGGCGCGGGAGAGGGGGTTAATAAAAAGTGCTTCCTCTCCCTCTGGAAAATGGGGTTAATAAAATTGCTCCCTCTTCCTCTGTGAGATGGGGTTAATAAAATTGCTCCCTCTTCCTCTGGGAGATGGGGTTAATAAAATTGCTCCCTCTTCCTCTGGGAGATGGGGTTAATAAAATTGCTCCTTCTCCCTCTGGGAGATGGGGTTAATAAAAATTGCCCCCTCTCCCTCTGGGAGAGGGTTGGGGAGAGGGCTTTAATAAATTTCATGCTGATGCTAATGCGCGCCTGCTGCTGCTGAAGCAGAGGCAGCGCCGCCTACAGGCCTGGTTAACCAAACTAATGGAATCAAACACAGGAAAATGATGGAGGAAATCCAGAACACATCATTCAAACCCAGCATATCAGCCTGTGTGGAAAGGATTCGATTAAAAAGGGCGTAGCGTTGTTCTTCATCAATAGGCAAAATGGTTTTCACCTATTCAAATGCAAATTTGTTTTAAAGTCTACTCCGTATTTTACTTGTATCAGACAGAGTAAGCGGGGTTCGCAACTGGATTTTTGCAGATTATGCTTTCGGCGAGGTTTATAAATAAACAATGGATGACTGTCAAAGCGAATGATTCTGAGAGGGTAATTAAAATATTACCATTTACTCATTCTGTAATAGTGGGGATAGGAGATGGGAATACACATTAACGCTTAGCCTTTGAGTTGCTTCGCCCAAGCTGCAAAGAAGATTAACCCGGGCGATTATAATTCCCTAATTTACGCGTATCGGTATTGATTGTTTTAACTTATCCATAGGTAAATTATCTTCAAGTTTTTCCATCGCTCTTAACGAGTTGGTTTTAATATCCTCTTTACTGGCGAAGAAGGTTCCATAGTAGCCGTTTTGTGATTTTGCTTTCACAATCAATGCCGGGATTACCGCTATTGCTGCCAGAACACCTGTAATTCGCCGCCAGAAAAGGGAATAGGTATGCCAGCCGCGATGTTCGGCCAACAGTGTTTTTGAGTTGTCAAACGCTTCTTTACATTTTGTTTCAAAGATATTAAATGAATCAATGCTGATCCCTAGTCTGTGATAGAGAAACTCATCTTTCGCTTGTCTTAAGTCGCGGACTAGCTTCAAAACGCATCGACTGTAATTAATATCTTTGGTTGTGTTCGACATGTTGTTTCTAATCGTTCCCGCAAAATCTTCTACTAAACTATCAAACGGAGCGATTTGCTGTAGTATATTGCTTCGCAATACTCTTTGCTGCTGCTGTCTTTCCAGCTCTTGTCTTCTTTGTGCTTCTTGTATTCTCGCTTGTTCTTCTCTTCTTCTTGCCTCTCGTTCCTGCTGTTCCCGCAGCTCAGCTTGTCGTCTTTCCTCTGCACGCTGCTCCCTCGCATTTAGAATTGGTTGTTCCCAGTCAAGCTGTTGCTGACGTTCCTGATCAAGCTGCTGCTGGCGTTCAAGTGCTAGCTGTACCTGGCGTTCACGAGCAAGTCGTTCCTGACGTTCGCGTTCCTCCTGCTCCAGACGTAAACGTTCAAGCTCTGCCTGGCGCTCGCGCTCCAGCTGCTCCTGGCGTTCGCGCTCCAATCGTTCAAGACGCTCTCTTTCCAATTCTTCGCGAAGTTCATTAATAGCGGTGGTAGTCGTATTATCCAGGCTGGCATTTAAGTCTGGATGGTTATCCAATATAAGGTTTATTAATCGGAAATCCCTGTTTTCAACAGCCTGCCTGATATGATCACTAGTAAATCGGTCTTTATAAGAGGGATTGGTTCTGAAATTTTCTTCCAGGCGCGAGTAATAATTATCGAATAATGTCAATATGGCTACTGCGGATTCATGTAACTCTGTGAGCAGTTTAGCTTCTGCCCACTGTCTTGCGGTTCTATTTTGATGGGCGTGGAATGAATGGTTCTCTGGTAGACGTGTTTTCACATGGATATTGGCGCCAGCATCCATTAAGTATTTCACAAGTTCTGGATGACCTGCAGCACAAGCCCACAGGAAAGAAGTCTGTTCGTATTCTCCTTTACATTCAAGAAGATCAGGTCGATGGGAGACAATAAACTCGACCAAGGCTAAATTTCCTTTTTGAACAGATTTGATTAAAAGACTGCCATCTAAACGCTTGATTACTTCTGGCTTGTCTAATTTTGGTATTAGCAATATTAAAAGCTCGTTATCGTTAGCATCTATCGCAGTTTGAAGTTGTCTGAGGATCATCGATTCTACGTAGGGATCATTAATATTTAGAAATTGATTAATAATTTCTATATTGCGAGGTCTTTGATTTAGTGAAAGCTGCAAGTGCGCGAGGTTAAGAGGGGTATGTATAATTATATACTGGGCACATTGCAAAAAGCCTTTTTCAATCATTTTTGGAAAAAGGCTTGAGCGTTGATCAGGAGTCAAATTTTCCCAATTCTGAGCAAGGCACTCAAATATTGAAGCCTCTTCAACACCACGCTTTTTTATAAGATCATTAATTGCGCACAGTATTGAGTCTTGTTGACGAAGTGTTTCGAGATTATTATAAAAAATCTCAAAATGTTCTTCTGATGCCTTTGTTAGTCCTTGCAGAGTATTGATATTACCTGATTCAGTAATGGGACTTGTACTCCAGCAAAGACGCCCGCCCATGACGAAATAATGAGAATTTTCCGGTTGTTGCGGCATACAGGCGGTGCGCAATTCATCATAATGGTCAGCATGAATATGATAGAGCGAGATCTTATAGGCTGCATCAATCACTGAGTTCCATTCGGCTGGTGAAAGGGGGAGTTCAGGGATTTCGGCTGAGGTTTTACCTTCACACAAGGCTTCAACCAAAGTGTTCAGATTGTTTTGAGAGCGTATGAAATTGAGGAATTGTCTTGCCTGTTCGGTACTCTTCAAATGCAATTGAACGGTACACAAATAGAGAAAAGTTTGCAAAATGAATAATTGATAAGTTGAAGTTTTTCTCATGTGTGTCTCGTATCCACGGTCTTCCTTGATATATTGCTCCATACAACGCTGAAAAAGCTGTAAAAAATTAGTAACCGGCTGCTCTCCGATTTTAATAAAATCCTTTAATAGAGCATACGTCGGCGAGTAGATACCCTCAAGGTCCCATTCGTTAGCCGGATAGTCCTCCTCTGGGTACCCTAATTTAAAAGTTTCTGTCAAGGTTGCAAAGTCAATTGCCTCGCCTATTACCTCAGGATGTCTTTCAAGGATTAGTGAGTAGATGCCTTGAAAGAAAGCTTGGGTATTGCTAGTAATTTCTGAGAGATTATGGGTAATTTCAGGGGGATTATGGGGAGCGGTATAAAGGCGAGCAGCCTCTGAAACCAGCGCTTGCACAGGGTCACGCTTGGTAAAGGGGATAATACCGAGGCGCTCTGAAATGGCATTAGAGTCTAAAATCTTCTCCAGGGTGCCGGCGGTTGGATTCGTCAGGGCCATGATATTAGGGAGGTCAAAATATCTTACGGTGTCGGGATTTTGCTTAACAACAAATTCCCCCTTGGATGCAAAATGTGTTTGTCCGAGCAGCAGGTCTCTTCGTATGTTTTCGATGCCAGGATTAGAAGCTTGGAATTTCAGTGCTTTTTCTTTCGCTTCTTTAAGGGTGGCTTCTATGAGATTAAGATAAATAAGCTCCTTCTTTTTCTCCTCTTCAATCGAACTAGGTTGTACTTCATCAAAGATTTGTCTGAGAAGCGTGGTAAGAACCTGGTGGGACTCGATCTCTTTCTGTATCTTTTCTTTGAGTGGCTGTAATTCCTTAATCAGTTTTTTACACTGCTTTTCAAAGGAGAGCTCCTCCTTGCGAGTATTTGTTTCTGAATCGATTGGACCTCGAAAAAAGGTCTGGCGTTCTAAATCCGATTGGCAGGTATTATCTCCAAACAGGTGGAGTGCAACTGGATTGTCGTTGTCTCCTGTGAAGTTTTCTGAAATCTGAGCCGAACCGGTTACTGGAACGATAATCGACATTTTTCCCATTAAATCAAAATGAACAAAATTGTATTTTTTGACTATTTGAAGTAATTCAGCTTTCATAACTTCTCACTGATAAATAAACTGTGACAATGGTACCATAATTTGTTCACGGTGTGCAATAATTAATCTGTTTGTCAGGGTTTGAATTATTGCATAAAGACTGTCATTTCTGAGCTGGAAGGCGTTGTTGCATACATATAGGCGCACAAAAAGGTCTTTGCGAGCGTCAGCGAAGCAATCCGCCTCCTAACTTTGTTTGAGGTTTGGTCTGGATTGCTTCACTTCGTTCACCAAGACGGCGGTTTGGGTTATTTGTTTTCAGTTGCAACAAAGCCGCGAGAAAATGACATGAATAATCACATCACTCGGACTTTAATCACATCCTCAATTGTCTGAATTTTATTATGAAGATGGCCGTCCATGCCATTTTGACAGGACACATCGATGAGATTAACCGCGGTCTCGCCCATGGACGTATTGACCATCTGTTCGATGTTATAGCCATTGGTTGATAATACATTGGTGACTTCGGCAATAATCCCTTTGATATTTCGATTGATAATTAAGATGCGTTTAATCCCGGCTCGTCCCAGTGAAGGCATAACGGTGGGAGGAAAATTAACCGCATTTTCAATAATGCCCTGTTCGAGATAATGTTTAATACTCTGAACCACCATGCTGGCAGAGTTTTCTTCTGCCTCCACGGTGCTTGCTCCCAGATGCGGAAAGCAAAGAACCCGCGGGTGATTTGCCAGCTCTACCGTAGGAAAATCAGTAACATAGCTCATTAATAAATCATTATTCAATTGTTTGAGAATCGCCTGTTCGCAAACCACTTTTTCGCGGGAAAAGTTCATCAGCATTGCGCTTTTTTTAAATAAATGAATATTGCTTTCATTGATTAGATAAGTCGTGTTACTCATCAAAGGAACATGTAAAGTCACAATGTCGGCAGCGCCCAGCAATTCGGGCAAACTTCTGACGATAGCGACTCCCGGCATTAAAGCAAGTGCATTATTTACGGTGATAAAGGGATCATAGGCAATGACTTTCATCCCTAAAGCAAGTGCCGCATTAGCTACTTTGACACCGATATTGCCCAAACCGACTACGCCCAGTGCTTTTCCATAAATTTCCCGGCCAACAAACTGCTTTTTGCGCGATTCAATTTCCTGGTGCATATCGCTTTGCCGATCATTTGCCAGGCTGCTTAAAAAAGAGTGGCTTTGCTCCAGATTTCGATAGCTGATTAAGAGGGCGGCAAGTACCAGTTCCTTAACCGCGTTTGAATTGGCACCAGGAGCGAAAAATACCGGGATCCCAAGTCTGGTGAGCTTGTCTACAGGAATATTATCCGTGCCTATTCCAGCCCGACCGACCGCTTTTAGCTGTTCGGAAAATTGATAGTCATGCAATTTGCTGGAACGTACCAGCATTGCATCCGGATTGTTAAAATCCTTCCCTAATTCATAGGTTTCCTGATTAAACAGTTCCAGACCCTTGGGGGAGATGTTATCGATAATTTGAATGCTATACATATCAGAACTCCTTAATCAAAATCTCTCCTAGCGCTTGCTGGCAGAGGCTTTCCTGGTAATAGTTTTCATTGAAATACTGAATTTGCTGATGTTCCTGCTCGGTTAAACAAAGAAGCAGCAGGGGCATTAAATTGGGAGAGGCGAGAAAGAATTCCGCATCCTGCCTGACTCGCTCTTTAATACTGAATCCCCCATAGCCGATAAAGCGGTTAACCGCCTGTTTAGCCTCGAGATCGCTGACCCCATCGCCAATGAGCGCACTTGCTCCCGGTCGGAGACGATTAACGGCATTAATCTGGCGGCTTTTGCCGTCGGGAAATACCATGTAAGACTCTTCATCAAACCACTTATACTGTTCATTTTCATCAAAAAAAACCTCAACCGCTAAAATATTGTCTGCGGGAATTCCCAGATACTGAGCAAAGGGCTGGATGGCGGCTTTAATGCCTGCGGAAATGATATAAACCTCTTTGTTTAAAAAATTCAGGCATTCTATAACTTCTCGGGCTCCAGGCGTTACATGCTCTATATACAGTGAGCCCAGATTGCGTATTTGTGCGGCGGTGGGTTTAACCAGATGCAAACGTTGTCGGTAAGCTTCGGGCCGCATGCCGGTTTCGGACATACATTTCAGGGTAATATCTCCCACCTCTTTTCCCACACCGTTGAGTTCAGCGATAACATTAATGCCCTCAATTAATGCCAATGTGCCGTCACAATCAAAAAAAATTTTTTGTATAGGCTGAGCTGGATGCATGGATAATCGTCCTCGCTTAAGCATGATCTTTGGCAAATTGTTTTAAAAACTGAATAAGCTCTTTGACTTCCTCTAAAGTCATGGCGTTATAAATACTTGCCCGTGCGCCTCCCACACTGCGATGCCCCTGAAGATAGAGCAAGCCCTGTTCTTCTGCTGCTTTGAAAAAAGGTTTTTCCAGCTCGGCATTTTTTAAAATAAAAGGGACATTCATTCGGGAGCGATAGCGTGGATCAATAAAATTTACATAAAAACCGCTGCTATCCAGATAGTCGTATAATAGTCTGGCCTTCTCGTGGTTTCGTTTCCCTGTTTCCTCAACGCCGCCTTCTTTTTCCAGCCATTCAAGTACCAGAACGGCGACATACCAGGCGAAAGTGGTGGGGGTGCAAAGCATTGAATTATTTTTTTGCTGCACAGCATAATTGAAAACATCCGGTGTGGCAGGGTGGGCGCGATCGAGCAAATCCCTGCGGACTATCACCACACTCATTCCGGCGATACCCAGATTTTTCTGAGCACAGGCATATATCACACCCATCCCTGTAAAATTCAGCGGCCGTGAAAAGAGATTGGAACTCATATCGCTAACCAGAGGCATGCCATCCACAACTGGAATTTCGTCGAACTCCAGACCGCCGATAGTTTCATTATCAGTAAAATGTAAATAAGCCCCTTCTGGATTAATCTCCCATGTTTCTCGTGCAGGAATGGTACAGAACTGCTGTTCCCTGCTGGAGGCAACTATATTCACCTCGGTATATTTTTTGGCTTCTTTGATTGCAGTGGCCGACCAGTGACCCGTTTCGACATAATTCAGCGTTTTTGCGGAACCAATCAAATTCATCGCGGCGATGGCAAACTGAATTTGAGCCCCACCTGGTAAAAACAGGATGGAATACTCTGCAGGAACCCTTAATAATCGTCGTACCAGGGCTTCCAGCCTCTCGCCTAAGGCTGCAAATTCTACCGTACGATGCCCCAGTTCAAGAATGGATACGCCGGTGTTTTGCCAATTAAAAAAGTTATTTTGAATCTGCTGAAGAACTGGCTGTGGAAGTTTGGCAGGACCCGCTCCGAAGTTTATCATCATAACGCCCTTATTCTATGAAACGCATATTGTCAAATCTTAGTACAAATATCTATTTCAAGATGAACTTATGGAATATGTTTCAAAATAATGAAGGAAATTTACTTTAGAGGGAACTGCTTCCTGACAAAATCAGTTGCCTGTGATCGTTTAAAGAGCACCACTATTAAATATAGCCCAAAGCACAGGGAATATTTGATGACAGGCTTGATTTTATATGTCTCATAAACTAGCTTTTTATAAAAACGCTGTGGAATTTATATGTTTTACACACTTTATTTTTTAAGGCACCTGGCATGGAAATAACAACTATAAAAATAATTCCTGACTATGCTCAAGAATATGAAACGCTTTTAAGCAATGATGTAAAAAAATTCCTTTTTCTTTTAGAAACGGAATTTGGCCAGCAAAGAAAAAATTTATTGGAAATACGGCATAAGAAGCAAGCCGCTTATGATCAAGGAGTACTTCCCAATTTTCTGGATGAAACCAAATCAATACGCGAAGGTACATGGACTGCTGCTCACATCCCTGAAGATTTACTGGATAGACGTGTGGAGATCACCGGACCTGTCGATCGTAAAATGATAATTAATGCACTCAATAGCGGTGCAAATGTATTCATGGCTGATTTTGAGGACTCCAATTCACCGACCTGGGAGAATTGCATTCAGGGGCAGTTGAATCTAATCGATGCGGTCAATGGAACAATCAACTATAAGGATGCGGTTTCGGGTAAGCAGTATCAACTTAAGGAAAAAACCGCGACCCTCATGGTCAGACCCCGTGGATGGCATTTGGATGAAGCCCATGTTCTGGTTAATAATCAACCCATTTCTGCCTCCTTATTTGATTTTGGCCTGTTTTTCTATCACAACGCCAAAACACTGCTTTCTAAAGGAAGCGGCCCCTATTTCTATCTGCCCAAAATGGAGTCTCATCTTGAGGCCAGGTTATGGAATCAAGTCTTCGTTTTTGCACAGAATTATATGGGTATTCCGCAAGGCAGCATCCGCGCTACGGTATTAATTGAAACCATTAGTGCGGCTTTTGAGATGGATGAAATCATTTATGAGCTTAAAGACCATTCAGCGGGTTTAAACTGTGGGCGCTGGGATTATATTTTCAGTTTTATCAAAAAATTCAGAAATCGTCCTGATTTTGTATTGCCTGATCGACAGGAAGTCACCATGACCCAGCATTTCCTCAAATCCTATGTGGATTTGCTAATTGCCACCTGTCACAAGCGCGGGGTGCATGCAATGGGTGGGATGGCTGCGCAAATTCCTATCCGCAATGATGAAAAGGCCAATGAAGAGGCGATGAAAAAAGTGCTGGCGGACAAGCAGCGTGAAGTGCTGGCCGGGCATGATGGTACCTGGGTTGCGCATCCCGGTTTAATCCCGATTGCTTTGGAAGCATTCAATGCACATATGAAAACGCCCAATCAGATTGCCACTGCACAAAAAAAAGCAGACATAAGGCAAGAGGATCTGGTCACTATTCCCAAAGGCAATATTACTAAAAAAGGTATAAGAAATAACATCAGTGTGGGGATCCAATATATCACCGCCTGGTTGACTGGTAATGGCTGTGTGCCAATTAATAATTTAATGGAAGATGCGGCGACAGCGGAGATTTGCCGTGCGCAGTTATGGCAATGGCTGAAGTTTAACGCCTTAATTAATAATAATACTGTTTTTAAGAAAGACTTGTTTTTAAACATGGTTGATGAAGAATTTATCAGCTTGCAACAAACCGGTTTGCCCAGACATGCATTGGAAACGGCGACAAAATTGTTTACGGAAATGGTGTGCAAGCCTCATTTTGACGAGTTTCTAACCCTGCCAGCCTATAAAATCTTGACCGCACAGAAGGAATCCACTTATGAATAAGCATGATCAAATTATCGAACTCGAAACTGATTGGAAAAATAATTCTCGGTGGAAAGGAATTAAACGTCCCTATAGCGCCAAAGATGTCGTACAACTAAGGCCATCGCTTCAGATTGAATATACTCTTGCCAGACATGGGGCGAATAAATTATGGGATTTATTGAATAGCAATAAACCAGTAACTGGTTTGGGCTGTCTTACAGGTAATCAGGCCGTGCAGGCCGTGCAGGCGGGGCTCCAGGTCATCTACTGTTCAGGCTGGCAAGTAGCCGGGGATAACAATAGTTCCGGCAGAATGTACCCTGATCAAAGCTTGTATCCTGTGGATTCTGTACCCCGTCTCGTTGAGACAATAAATAATGCCCTGAAACGCACCGACGAAATCCATTGTTTGAATGATGATCATTCTATCGACTGGTATGCCCCCATTATTGCCGATGCCGAGGCTGGCTTTGGCGGCAATCTGAATGCGTTTGAGCTGATGAAACATATGATCAGGGCAGGAGCCTCAGCCGTTCATTTTGAGGATCAGCTCTCTTCGGCTAAAAAATGCGGCCACATGGGCGGCAAGGTGCTGATTCCCAGCAGCGAAGCGGTTAATAAATTAATCGCCGCAAGACTTGCCACGGATGTCAAAGGCGTGCCCACTCTTATTATTGCGCGGACTGATGCCGACGCGGCTTCCTTATTGACCAGTGATCATGATGAACGTGACATGGTGTTTTTGACAGGCAAGCGTTCCAGTGAGGGATTTTATTACGTTAAAAGCGGTATTGAACAAGCCATCAGCCGGGGTTTAACGTATGCACCCTATGCTGATGTGGTCTGGTGTGAAACTTCCAAACCCAATATTGCCGAAGCCAGAGAGTTTGCACAGGCGATTCATGAAAAATACCCGGGCAAGTTACTTTGCTACAATTGCTCCCCTTCATTTAACTGGAAAGCGAATTTAAGTGAACATGATTTACGCACATTCCGTGAACAGCTCTTCGAGATGGGTTATAAATATCAGTTTATTACTCTTGCCGGCTGGCATAGCCTGAATCTGGGCATGTTTGAAATTGCCAGAGCTTATGCTAAAGAGGGTATGTATGCCTACTCTCAAATGCAGCAGCGAGAAATAGCTCAGGAAGAACATGGGTTTAGAGCAACTAAACACCAGTCTTTTGTCGGAACCGGTTATTTTGATGCGGTACAAAATACCATTATGCAAAATCAGACGTCTACCACAGCGTTGGATGGCAGCACCGAAAAGGATCAGTTCTAAGCAATAATGCCCGCTTTACCCAAGCGGGCAGCTCTTCACTAAACAATCAATACCTTCGCACCAGGATTAGCTTTAACCCACTTCGCCACATATTCGATATAGTTATTTTTGCCAACCGCAATGCATCCGCGCGTTGAGAAAGGTAAATTACCAAACCAACCCAATGCGCTGGCTGATTGAGCAGGTCCATGAATACCCACGTCACGGCCTGAGTAGCCGGCTGCCCGCTGTCTTGAAGTAGGATAAAGAATAGGGATAAATACGTCGTATTTATTGGATTTTCTTGGATAAGCCAAGCCATATAAGCCCACCGGCGTTTTGTTATCTCCGGCTCGTTTTTTTCCTACCCCTTTGAAACCAAGCGCGACTTTAAAGGTTTTGACAACACTGCCATGTTCACAAATATTTAAAACGCGCTTGCTGGTGTTGACATTGATCCCGCTCGCTAAAGGGCAGGTTGAGCTGCCAGCAAATGAAGCAAAAGGAAGAAAGAGAAACATCATTAAAGAAATTGCTTTTATTTTCATATCCATAGACAAAAATTATTGAGTTTGGACAATAATTATTCCATAGTCTGCTTTTAATTCCTAGAGTCTTTCGGTTAAATTTTCACCAAAAGGCATTGCTGCGTGAATAAAGATACTCACAGGAACGCCGTCATCTCGAAAGCAGTGAGAGATCTCCGAATGCTGGCACAAACCAAGACTCGGGAGATCTCTCACTGCGTTCGAGATGACGTGCATGACACAGCTTGGTAAATAAAAAAATCAGAATTTTTACATGTCAAGACTGTTGCTCCATAAAAAAATTGGTTAGAATGCTCGTCCGCTAAAAAATATCCGCTCATTTAATTTGTGGATAACTTTATTCTAGTTTTACTCACCAATTCGCTCAGCTTTTAATAAACAATTCCATGCTCCTTGATATATATGGCTTTTTGCCTATTTCTATTCGCCGTCGCGTCATTGATTTATTCACAAATTCTGTGGATAACTCTGTGTATAGCCTGTATTGGATGTGATAAATACACTGTTCTATGCAGATGATTGAATACCTCACAGCCTGCGCTTTCTTATGCAAATTGATTTCAATGCTTTTTTATGTGCTAAATTTATACAAGGCTTGCAAAAGGATCCAATCATGTTAAAAAAGTTGCTTGTTGCTTCAAGTGGTGCTGCTCTGTTATTTGGAAGTGGTGCTGCACTGGCTGAAAATGGAATTATTGAATGTAAGGATTATGATGGAAAACCGCTGATGGTGAAGCCAAAAACGATTACCATATATAATAATACTGATAAAATTATCTACCCTGTACTGGCAACCAGCAAAAATGCAGTGAACGAATGGGTTCAAGGATGTTTTCGCAGCAGCTCTCCTTATCCCACCAATTATGTTTATAAATTGTATGTCAATGAAAACAGTGGCATACCACCCGATTCATCAGTCACTATTACTCTTCCTTTATACAGCGAATCCAAAGGAAGCTATATTACCTGGTGGAATGGCGGGCGTGTGGTTTTGGCGGATAGAAATGATCGCTTACACGAGGAGCAGGACAGCCCGATGACGGTTCCCTCAGAGGTAACCTGTGAAGGGAAGAATGTTCAATGTAATTTATATCTTTACTCCAGTAACGTTCAGTTTCCGGAAGATGTCTATGCGCAGTTATCAGAATATACCTTTGGAGATTCAATAGTTCCCCCCAAACAGACGCTTCGCTTACTAAAGCCTGAAAACGTGGGCTATAACATTTCCTATGTCGATCATGTGTACATGCCTATTGCCATTGGGCCTAAAAACAATCCTTACATCGGTTACAGCGGTTCCGTACAGTCTATCGAAACCTTTCGAGATCACCTGCAGGCTTTTTTGCAAAGTGCTATTGGCAAAGGCTGGCCTGTGTATAACCTGAGTGAATTGAAATTACCCGGAGGATATAATATTTTTGCCCAGCGTTCTGGAACGTTACCGCCTGATGATAATGTGCCGGTTAAACCTCAGGAGGGTTTTCCTCCCGTGCTAACGGTTATGAAATGTATTCAGGGGGGATGTACTGATGAGGAGAAGAGGTCACTGCATTTTGGTGAATCAGTGCAGAACATGCAGAATCTATGGGGATCATGTGTGGGCTGGGACGAAGATGTCAGTAAATATGTCACCGAAACCGTGAGCTGTCCTGATGATTTGAAAAAAGATCTGGAAACGGTACAGAAATTTTTCAAACAAAACCATGCCCAGTATCTGCAGATGTATTCCGCTGGAAAATGCACATTAACGCCCAAGTCAGACCCTGTACAGTTTAATTACTGGGAAGCGATTAAACATATTTATGGCTGGGTGCCTTTCAATGAAGGCTGTGGTGCTGCTGCGAATCCTTTGTCAGATACCAAAATTCCGGGATGGGATCATGCAAAAATACAATCCATGTACATTCATGATTTACAATATAACTATCAAAAACCCACAACCACAGCGGCTTTCATGTTCAATCCCTATGTCAAACTGATTCATGATGACAGTTATCTTTCAATGGATGCCTATGGTTTTTCAGTGGATGACGCAGTGGGCTTTATGAGTGAGCTTGGCGATGGCCTGATCTTTACAGTAGGGGGAAGTCATGGTTTGGAAAATCAGCACCAATTCAATTATCGGGATGGATTTTCAGTCGCCATCGGTGTGCCGCAATCGATGCTGGATCAGATCAATACGCCCCTAATTAAAAAATACGGGGTTTGCGTGATGAATCAGGATCCTGATGATTTGGACTGTAAAAAAGACAAGCAGGATGTCACTATGCCTGATAACAGTCAGATAGCCGGATTCAGAGTAGGAACAGTGGCTGACTATCCAATCAAGGTTCGTTTCACGGATTTGAAAGATAATGTCTACACCTTCGTAGTCAACACCAAATTCGCGCCTTGCACCGATGACATGGATCCTTCTCAATGCCCAAGCAATAAATCAGACATTGTCAACAAACAATCCTGTCTGGTGACCGATAGCAAGGGACAGAAGCATCCTAAATCGAATGACTGGTGTCAGAATGCAAATCCTAATCAGCAAAAGGAAAAGCAATTGACAAAAAATTTCATCAGCTTTCCGCAACCGGTTGATTTTATGAATTAATCTTGGCACCCAGGTCCCTCGGCTTATCCGAGGGATCAACTCATTATTTATATAGTCAGCGGATGCTCAAACAAAGCTACTATCGTGCCGTTCGCGCGAAGGCGGGAATCTATTTCTCAAGGTAATTCCTAACTTTGTTTGCAAGATGGATTTCCGCCTACGCGGAAACGACACTATTTAAAGCCAAACAGATAATCCCGGGTTTGATATTCGCATCTGAATTGCGATAGATTACAAGGATAGGTATCAATCGCGAATAAATAAGGGAAGTGATGCGTTTTCTTTTTGGGCTAGGCGTTTCAATTGCTTTTCTGTTCAATCAGACACTGGCTGCATCGACCCTCACCTTCAAGCAGGCTTTGGCGATTGCCTGTCGCAATAATCCAGAGTTACAAGTCGAAATTGATAAAGCCCATGCCATGCGAGGCTATTTTATTCAAAGCGGTTTATATCCCAATCCACAACTGACCCTGACTGCAGAAAATTTTGGCGGCTCTGGCAGTTACAGCAGTTATGAAGCTGCGGAAACCACGGCTTCGATTACCCAGCCTATTCCCTTGGGCGGCAGACTGAGCTATCTCAAGCAGGCAAGTTATGCGGACTATCTGGCTTCACTGGCGCAGATCAAAGTTCAGCAGACTGTACTCTATGCCGCTGTCGGTGTGGCCTATGTGGATGCGCTCTATGCCAATCAATGGCATCAGGTCACCAAAAAACTGATACGTCTGAATCAGAATATTGTCGACTCTATTGAACGGCGGGTAAAAGCAGGGGCCGGGGCGGAGCTTGATCTGCGTTTAGCGCAGATTCGGTTAGGAGAAACGATTATCCAGGAAAAAAAAGCCGGGAGGGAAACTTTAATACAGCGGGCCAAACTGGCGCGTTTGCTGGGTGAGCAGTTACGAGTAGATCAGACTTTGGTGGATAAAGGCTTGCCCGGGATTACCCTGGATTGGGCGGATTTAAAGAAAAAAATCTCCCAAAGTCCGCAAATGATCCAGGTGAGGTTGCAGTTACAGGCCAAACGCGCCGGGATTACCGCGACTAAAAAATCGGTATGGCCTGATTTGAATGTTCAGTTAGGAGGACGTCATTTTTCTGATGACGGCAGCAATGCGGCGGTGATGTCTGTTTTTGCTGAAGCGCCGGTTTATAATCGTAATCAGGGAAAAATTGTCGCAGCGGAAGCGCAATACACGCAGGCGGCTCATCAGTATAAGGGAACGGGCCTGGACCTTCGTCAAAATGTGTACAACGCATTTCTGCTGGCAGAGCAAAATCAATATGAGGCTGATGTCGTCACCCGCTCTTTATTGCCTCTGGCGCGAAAATCGATCAAACTGGCTCAGGAAGGTTATCAGATGGGGCGGTATTCCTATACGGAATTATCCATTGCACTCAATAGCCTGTATGATGAAGAGCGCCATTACCAGCAGGCCCATGCTGAATACCATAAAGCCTTAATTCAACTTACTGCACTGTTGGGATTAAATCCGGTTAAGGAAAGCCAATGAGATTAATGAAAATCAGCTTGCTGATTATTTTTTTTGCATTCAATTCATTGCTATTTGCGAATACCCTGCAAAAAGGGCCTTATGGTGGACATTTGCTGAAGCAGGGCCGCATCACAGTGGAGCTTTTAATTTTTGAAAGAGCGATGCCTCCTCATTTCCGCGCCTATCTTTATGAAAATGGTAAGTTGATTTCCCCAAAGCAAGCGGTCCTTAGTGTTCAATTAATTCGTTTTAACGGCAGGAAAGAGAAAATCCGTTTTGTACCCATTGACAATTTTCTACAAAGCCAGGAAATCATTTCAGAGCCTCATTCATTTGATGTCGCAGTTCAACTGCAATGGCAGGATAAACCATTCAGCTGGCATTATTCGACCTATGAAGGGCGTGTAAAAATTATGCCCGAACTGCTTAAAGCTGCCGAGATTAAGCTTTCTATAGCCCAGGAAAAAACGATAAAAACACGCTTAAAAGTGTATGGGAAAATAGTTCCAAATCGAGATACCCTCGCGCCCATTTATGCGCGTTATTCCGGAATTATCAAGTCCTTGACTAAAAATCTGGGCCAGGAGGTGAAGAAAGACGATACACTGGCTGTTATTGAGAGCAATGAAAGTTTGCAGGAGTACACGATCAAGGCGCCTATTGCCGGAACTGTAGTGCAAAAGTATGCAACCAATGGTGAACTGGCGCAGGATACCAAGCCTATCTATGAAATTGCCAATCTCGCCAATGTCTGGGCGGATTTTACCCTGTACCGAAAGGATGCTCCGCTGGTTAAGCCTGGAATGCAGGTTATTGTCAGCGGCGATGACGGCAATGCCAGTGCAGTCACCACTCTGACTTATATTTCACCTCTGGGGATTGAGGACAGCCAAACCACACTTGCCCGCGCCATACTGCCGAATGAAACTCGCTCCTGGTTACCCGGAATGTATGTGAATGGTGCAATTATTATTGAAGAAAAAAAAGTGCCTGTGGCGGTGGCGCTTTCCGCTATCCAGCAGATGAATGGCCAGGATGTGGTATTTGTGCAACAGGGAAATTATTTTGAAGCCACCCCGATTACGCTGGGAGAAAAGGATGATCAATGGGTCGAAGTGCTTTCAGGCCTTGATGCGGGTCAGAATTATGTAAGTCAGAACAGCTACTTTCTGAAAGCTGAAATTGGCAAGGAAGGGGCGAGCCATGACCATTAGGCATTTTGAATAAAGGACTGGAATGCTTGAAAGAATTATACAGGGTTCTCTGAAACACCGCTGGTTTGTGTTGTTATTCACATTAACCATTGTGGTGCTTGGAGTTTACAATTTTCAGCGCCTCACTATTGATGCCGTGCCTGACATTACCAATGTTCAGGTGCAGATTAATACCCAGGCATCCGGCTATTCCCCCTACGAAGTGGAGCAGCGCATCACGTTTCCGGTTGAGCTGGCAATGAGCGGCTTGCCTAATCTCGATTATACCCGTTCTTTATCCCGTTATGGCTTATCCCAGGTTACTGTGGTTTTTAAAGAGGGAACCAATATTTATTTCGCGCGTCAATTGATCAATGAGCGGCTGCGCGAAGTTAAAGATAAATTACCGCCTGAGGCAGAAACCACGCTGGGTCCGATTTCCACTGGCCTTGGCGAAATTTTCATGTATACGGTGACGAATAAACCCAATACGTTGCAAAGCCAGCTTTATAATCCCACCGCACTTCGTACCATTCAGGACTGGATCATCAAACCACAGCTGCGTAATGTGGAAGGAGTTGCCGAAGTAAATACTGTCGGGGGCTATGAAAAGCAGTTTCATATCACTCCGGATCCAATGAAGCTGGTTCGTTATCGCCTGAGTTTAAGTGATGTGGTGGAGGCTCTGCAACGCAACAATGCCAATGTCGGTGCGGGTTATATTGAAACCAATGGCGAACAGAATTTAATTCGCGTGCCGGGGCAGGTGCAAAGCCTTGCCGATATTGAAAATATTGTAATTGCCAGTTTCGAGGGCACGCCTGTGCGGATTCGTGATGTGGCCGAAGTCGCGTTAGGGAAGGAATTACGCACCGGCGCTGCGACTGAAAACAGCAAGGAAGTGGTCCTGGGAACTGTGTTTATGCTGATGGGTGAAAACAGCCGCAGTGTTTCCGAGCGAGTTGCTGCGAAGATGGCTGAAATTAACAAATCGCTGCCAGAAGGGGTTGAAGCGGTTACTGTTTACAATCGCACCCTGCTGGTCAATGCAACCATTGATACCGTCAGGAAAAATCTTCTGGAAGGGGCGTTGCTGGTTTGCGTCATTCTGTTTTTATTTTTAGGCAACATTCGAGCAGCGCTTATCACCGCGACAGTTATTCCTTTGTCGATGTTACTGACCATCACCGGAATGGTCAGTAACCAAATCAGCGCCAATTTAATGAGTCTTGGGGCTTTGGATTTTGGACTGATTGTAGATGGCGCAGTCATCATTGTTGAGAACTGCATGAAGCATCTCGGTGAAGAGCAGCATGCGCTCAATCGCGTTCTGACTCTCGAGGAGCGGCTTAGGGTCATTGCCACCGCCACGACTGAAGTCATCAGACCCAGTATTTTTGGGGTGTTCATTATCACCATTGTTTATTTGCCTGTTTTAACCTTGACCGGCGTGGAAGGAAAAATGTTTTTGCCGATGGCGGAAACAGTCATTATTGCGCTCATGGCCTCCATGCTGTTTGCTTTAACCTTTGTTCCCGCTGCTGTAGCCATATTTCTTCGCGGGCGTATTCAGGAAAAAGAAAACTGGCTGGTCCGCCATCTTTCAAGCGTATATGCCAAAGCGCTTGGCTATTGTTTTGAAGCGCGAAAACTGGTCATAGGCGCTGCGGCAATTCTGGTACTGATCAGTATTATTATTGCTTACCATCTGGGGGGAGAGTTTATTCCGAGCCTTGATGAGGGCGATATTGCCATGCATGCCATGCGAATTCCTGGAACCAGTTTAACCCAGGCTATTGCCATGCAGGATTTGGTTGAAAAACGAATCAAACAGTTTCCTGAAGTCAAAAGAGTATTTTCCAAACTCGGTACTGCCGAGGTAGCGACTGATCCAATGCCGCCCAGTGTTGCTGATACCTTCATTATGTTAAAACCTCGCAATGAATGGCCTGAGCCTAAAAAGACCAAACAGGTTCTGGTAGGCGAAATGGAAAGCGCTTTGAAAAAAATTCCCGGTAATAATTATGAATTTACGCAGCCCATACAAATGCGTTTCAATGAGTTAATCTCCGGGGTTCGTAGTGATGTCGCGGTAAAAGTTTTCGGCGACGATATGCCAACCTTGCTGAAAATTGGTGAGCAAATCAGTTCTGAACTCAAAAAAGTACCCGGTGCCGCAGATGTCAAAGTGGAGCAAGTGAGCGGTTTACCGCTGCTAACCGTAGAAATTAATCGCGATGCGCTCGCTCGGTATGGGTTGCAGATTGGAAGCGTACAGGATGCTATTGTCATAGCGACTGGTGGAAAAAAAGGCGGGGAGTTTTTTGATGGCGATAAACGATTTGATATTGTCGTTCGTCTACCCGAGACTTTACGTTCAGATCCCGATGTATTGCGGCAAATATTCATCCCCTTACCGCTTGCCAAAGACAATGAGCGGCATTTTATTCCATTAAGTGAAGTAGCTTCCATGAAACGCAGCGAAGGACCTAATCAGATTAGCCGCGAGAGCGGAAAGCGCCGCGTCGTTGTGACTGCCAATGTCAGGAATAGGGATCTGAGCTCCTTTGTCAATGAAGCAAGATTACGTATTGATGAAAAAGTCAAAATACCGAGTGGATACTGGATTAGCTGGGGAGGCCAGTTTGAGCAGTTGCAATCTGCTTCAAGACGGCTTGAGCTGGTCGTTCCAATCACTTTGCTCGGTATTTTTCTGTTACTATTTATGAGTTTTGGCCGAATCAGCGATGCCTTACTGGTATTTACCGGGATTCCTCTTGCTTTAACCGGCGGTGTGTTTGCCCTGTGGCTGCGCAATATTCCCTTGTCCATTTCAGCGGGTGTCGGATTTATTGCTTTATCCGGGGTTGCGGTGCTCAATGGTTTGGTAATGATTACGTTTATCAATAAACTGCGCGAGCAAAAACACTTCAGTTTAAAAGAAGCCATCCTGCAAGGATCCCTGGCGCGGCTACGCCCCGTTCTGATGACCGCTCTGGTCGCCTCTCTGGGGTTTGTGCCAATGGCTTTAGCAACCGGAACCGGTTCTGAGGTGCAAAGACCATTGGCGACAGTGGTTATCGGCGGCATTATCTCATCAACCTTTCTAACCTTGCTGGTTTTACCCGGCTTGTATTCTATTTTTCACAGGCCGCGACAAACCACCAGCCAATAATTTCAATGTTTGAAATATTGAGATTACTCTTCCCTTCACACAATTTTCATCTAAAATAAGCCGCTTTGGTGCCACTTGTTTGTACAAGTAACCATTGTTCTTGTTTATTAAAAAAGGGTTAGAAGCTATGAGTTATTTAAAAATAGAAAAAAAGATGAATGAAAGCACAACTGTAGAAAAGAAAAGTGAGGAAGGAGCTTCAACGCAACCACAAGTCAAACATCAGCGCGTAATAACTGAGCCCGTCGCTGGCAATGTACAGTTTTCCGTTGGTAGTATCTCTGGAGTTTCCAAAAAAACTTCCCCCGAGCAAATGGAAAAAATGTTCACAAAAAGGAATGAACTTTTGCAGTCACTGAGCAGTGAAATCACGATTACTGCTCCAGTAGGTGGCAGTATTAAAGAAGATTTTCTTTGCTTTAATTTTGCTGCTGACAGCGACTCTGATGAAGAAAAAGCTGGTTCCACGCTTTCAATGAAATAATTGATACAAATCTTAAGCGTAGGTCGGGCGCTTTCGCCCGACAATTAAACTCAGATGAGCGAAAAACCTTAAAGAGTGGGAGATTTTAATTTTCAATGAGCTGTATGAGAAAGGGGCGCTTGTTTATATAATGCTGTAATCGATTTATGCCTGACATGCACTCTATGAGAAACTTTCGGATTTATCTCTATTTACTGCTTTATTCTTTGTCATTTACTTCAACTGCCAAAACAGAAACCTGTCCCTCTGCAGGTGCAAAAAGATCGTTATGTTGTTACCAAGTTGCGCGCCGAACAACGAAAGGATACTGCGGGTCTGATTCACGTGTATTATAAGCTCCTTCATTCCTTTGACCCGCAAAAACCCACACTTTTGGTTATCAATGGCGGGCCTGGCGGCGATCATAATTTGATTGAGCTTTTCTTTCTGCGTGGAAGGCCTGGTATGAAGAGGGTATCTATTCAATGAGCAGAACTGCTGATGATATAGAGGCTATTCGCAAGGATCTTTTGGGAGAGGACGGTAAATGGTTTGTCTATGGAATTTCATATGGAACCTTCTTAGGGCAGCAGTATGCAATAAAATATCCACAATCCATTGAGGCGATGATATTAGATTCAGCATTTCATGACAGCCAGGCCATTGATATTGCCCGGCAGCAATTTATGCCTTTATATATCCGTAGTGATGAGGCTATCAGTAATTTATATGACCGGGTGATTCAAAAATACAGCGATCTGAGATCCGCTGTTCTTCGTACTATTTTTAGCTACAGTTATGGTTATGATGGACGCACCAGAGCAACGCGCATTTTTCTGGAGCGGCTTCTGAATACTGGCTCCAGGGAAGAAGCTGAGAAAATAATCGGGAGTCAGCCTGATTTTCCGATGACGGGTATGTCGCGCCATATTATTTGCGAAGAAATATGGGATTACTCAGCTGACCAGGATGCCAATGCCTATTATTTTTCCTCTTTTGGCGACTGCGGAGCATTTGAAAAACACCGTAAACCGATGGCTTTTGCTGAGGAACTTAGAAAGCTGAATGTTCCTGTTTTTATTTGGGGCGGACGATTTGATCCGGTTACGCCAATTCAGGCGATGCGCGAAATGCATCAGCTTATTCCTCAATCATTATTCTGGGAACATCCCTATGCCGGGCACTGTTTGATAGTGGAGAGTTCCGTTTGTGCCTTTAAGCTGGCGGATATGTTTTTTAGTGGCAGTTCAAAATCAGATATAGACGCTTTGGCAAATAGTGCTGATTGCCAGCGTGAGCCCTCTGCGAATTTTGCGGACACTCAGAGCCTGCTAAAGAAAATGACTTTGCCATCGATTAAATGAAATAGAAAAAGCCTTTCTTTTAAGATGCTCTAACTGCTACAAGTCAATTATTTCTCCAGATAAACGAGCAATTGTTTTGGAGCAAACACGTATCGATAAAAACAATGAGGCTTCCTTAAGTACAAAAACACGCGAGCACTTAAAATTAACCCAGTTTGTTCAACGTGAATGGCAGCACAAACTGCTGGGGAGCGAGCAGCTGCAATCAATGATTGATGAGATAAAAAATCAGATTGGCTTTTCAAATCATTCAATGGTTGATGATCTTTTCGTCCTTTATAAAGAGGCCCTGCGAAATCCCGGATGTTCCAGTGCATTTGACGCGTTTTATGAAATGTCCATGAAAATGCAGAGCCAATACAGGCTGGGAAGTCCTTTGCGTGAATGGGTCAATGTGACGATGAATGCATTCATGAATCTTCTTTTGGATCAAATAACCTGGATTAACGACAGGGAATTAGGCAATCGCTTGCATGAGTCAGAAGCTATTGTGCAATGGTTGAGTCACTTGAGCAGCACTCCGCATGAGATACGCTCGCTATTAAGACAGCAAGTTGAGCAGGCTGGTTCACTTGATTTGGCTGCATGGCGTTGCCAGCATATTCTGCACGCATTGGAGGGATTAACGCCCCAAGTGGAACCTGTTCGACATACTGGAATGCAGAAACTATTACGGGTTGTGGTTCAAAACAGAAATGTCATCACCTCGACAGCTGAGCAGAAAGACCGGGAAGTAGCAGTCAAAGCACTGTGTAAATACTCTGTTACCATGCAGCAGGCACTGCACCGCGTCAGAGAAAAAATTCCTGCCGCGGATATTGTCAGGCCTCTTGAAGTTACATTGAAAGGCCCACGTTAGATTTTTGTTCATTAGCATCATGGGGCAATTCTGCAGTAACGGCGTCTTTTTTTGCTGCCCGAAGTTTATTGAGCTCGATAATCACATCATCCAACTCGCCGTATAAGTGAAAGGCAGATGCATAAGCATCCAGTTTTACTTCGTCTCTGGTGACAGGATCCGTTTTATTTAATTTATACCATGCTAATAAATTGGCTTTACCATAGTAACTGTTCCCATACTTCACAGGAACATCATCAAAATAACAACGAGAAATTGCATCCTCGAAGCGTTTAAATAAATGCTCTTCTTCTGGAGTCAGATTAAGTTTTTCGATCCGATCAGCGATTAGTTCACGATCTTTATAGTCCTCAATATATTTTCTGGTACCTGAATTGAAATCATTTTCTGACAGTTCAGCTGGTGAAGAGCGTTCGGTGGACAGGCGGCTCAAAGCCACACTGGTTTGCCTGAATGGCTCAGTTACCGTTTGCCCAGCAGGATGCCCCAGATTGTGTCGACGATACCCGGGCTGCAACTGAGGTAAAATCCTTCCTGCACAAGTGATCTGGGCGTTACCTATTGGATTTTCAATTGAATTAATAACAGCTTGAGGTGGTTCCTGGGTAAAGACAATGTTTCCTTGTCCGAAGACGGTTAATTTCAAATCATTTGCCACAGTGCCTGCAAAGCTGAGTATTCCATTGCCATCTTTATAAAATGTACAGCCTCGACCTACTTCTCCTTCTATTCTCAGGCTGGAACTGCCGCGAACAGTTACGTGTACGTATTCAATTTTTCCTGTAACAGTCGTTGTGCCGCTACCTTCGCGAATAAAATCACTATCTGTGGGTATTGTTTCCACGCTTATAGGTTGAGCATCCGCATGGATGGTTGTCGGTCTCTTCGGCCCCTTGAATAGTTGAATTACTTTATTAAAAGCAAACATAACATCTCCTGAAAAGATGAATTATACATGCTTTTCAGGTGATAAAAATATTAATAATCAGACGGGCAATCGCCTGCATTAAATAAGACCAAACTCAATGAGCGTCTTTTCAGATGCACCATGAGGTTTTAATCTGGCCTGGTTTTTCATATTTTCAATCACTGCGTCTTTAGTGGTATTAAAGAAAAATAAACTGTATTTTCTTAAACTGTACCAGGAGGCATGTTTTGAATAGCTTTGGCGAATATCATTTAGGGAAAATTCCCTGGAGGGAGCGGCCCCTTGTTCGGGTAGCGAAAATTCCTTAGAGGGGCCGCCCACATGTTCCTGAACTGTTTCTTCACCTAAAATTTCCCTGGCAACTTTGAATCGCTCGGGTAGTGAGTATGAGGTTCGGTTACCAACTCGTTTCGAGTCAACTGCTTTTCTTAAGGCTTGCTGTTCCTCGTCATTTTTTAGTTTATAGGGACAAATCACTTTCGGCATCCAGGGAATATATCGATTGGCTGCAAATTGATTATAACGTATGTTCCACTCCTCTGGAGTCTCAATTCGAGTTTTACCTGGTCTCGGAGCTCTGTTTCCGGGAATTATGTGTTCAATTTCTATCAGACAATCCATTGTAGGCTTTAAGAAAATTCCTTGTTCCAGGAGGGTTGAAGCAGATCTATAATCAGGCATTTTGTGATCAAAATAAGTCAAACCTACCGTTAACTGAAGATTATCCAGCATGGGAGCCACTTTTTTTTCTTCTTCCGTGAGCAGATCTTCAAGCATAGGAATCGTCTGATGGGGTAAACACACACTTGAGAAATTTGAATGGCAAGAGACTGGACCTGCTTCGACAATCCTTCGGCTTTGTTTACTCATAAAGGGTATACCAAAATAAAAGGTATACTGTGAGCTCGAATTCACATTTCTCAGGTTTCTTAAATTGGATAACTCTCGCGCCATATGCGTACCGCTATATGCGGCATCATCCAGAATTAATATCTTTCTGACCTGCGGATGCCGGGCAAGGCAGGCGTCCAGATTCAAGCTTGAGGCTATTGCTGTGGGCCATCGTAGGCCACACTCTTCCAGGGCAAGGCCAGAAACCCATTGCTCACTGGCTCCCTCATCCAGTTTACCCAGGGTATCCTGCGTAATGAGCAAGATATAAGGCTCATCACAGGCCTGATTAAAAGAAGTAATGGTCGCTTGTAATTGAGTCATGAACGTTTCAAAAGAAACATAATTGACATTATCAATAATTTTCTGAGAAATTGATGCGCTCTCCGGCAGCTCAAATTGGCATTGATAGGCTTGCCATGCTTTCAACACTTCCGGATTTGGTGGACAGGAAAATAAGGGCTTTATACTGGGAAAATGAATACCAACACTGGCTGCCATATCAATTTGGTCTTGTCTCATAAAATTAACCGTGAGGAAAAAAGGCATCTTATCATAAATAAGACATTTTGTGTAAAAAACAATCCTTAAGACGAATAGCATCCCTATGAAGTATTGCGTCTACAAATATCGATTGTAGCTTCCTGAATTGGACGGTGATTCCTGGTCTTTAACTGGAAAACGTCGATAAAAAAAACTATCGGGCATTAACTTGCGGCATTCTGAAAGAGTACCCAGCTCACAGCGTACTGCACGCTCAAAGTTAATTTTATCGCTTGTATTTGAGATAACTTTGTTAGCAAATTCTTTAGTTGGTTTAACAAACTGAGAATGAGATAAGGCAACACTTGGCCATTGATCTCTGATACTTTCTTCTGTACGCCCCCTTTTCATTTGATCACGTTTCAAACGTCTGTCAAAACATTCTTTTTCATCACTCTCGATAAAAAAACTATAGCGGTAAAACGCTCGCAGGGCAGGGTCATGTAAAGCCAAGATACCCTCAATTACAATAATTTTTTTAGGCTCAACTTTAATGGTTTGAGAAGTGCGAAGTGACGTTGAAAAATCATATACAGGCATTTGGATGGGCTCACCTTTTCCCAACTGCTCAAGATGCTCAGCAAATAATTTAAAATCAATCGCTCGAGGATCATCAAAGCTTATTCCGGCAGGAAGAGTGTCTACACCGAAATAATAATTGTCGAAAGAAATAACGACACAGTTATCTCCGTAATATTCCTGAATTAACTTACTTGCTTTGGTTTTTCCCGATGCAGAATATCCTGCAATACCAATAAATATCGTCAAATTAGTTTCCTTAGCAGCTAAATTACCAAGCGTTCTTATCGCGATTAAAATCAAATAATTTCTTGATGTCAATATTCAAAAACAAGAGTTGTTTTGATTATTATTCACTGATTAATTATTGAGCCAAACGATTGTAATTTGTTATTTAATTAGCCTTAAAGGATTGGAGTTTCAAATGTCCAGCGCGACAATGTAAACCTTGGTACATTTTATGCCTTAGGAAAATCCTTCAGCTTGAAAGCTGAGCGCCAGGGCTTAAGAGTGCGGCATCCTGTTTTTCAAATATGCCAAAAAAAGTGGGCTTGAATTTAGCTTTTAAATGGTCTCGGTAAGACGACTTCATAGAAATCTCCTTCGTTTGTATTAAGAGGTTGGAGGCTCCATTATAAACAGTAAGTATTAAGACAATCTTAATCCTATACCCAAAATATGTGTAGCATCCCTATGAAGTATTGCGTCTACAAATATCGATTAGCTTCCTGAATTGGACGGTGATTCCTGGTCTTTAACTGGGAAACGTCGATAAAAAAAACTATCGGGCATTGACTTGTGTCATGCCATGTCACCTCGAACGCAGTGAGAGATCTACGAATGCTGGCACAAACCAAGATTTGGGAGATCTCTCACTGCGTTCGAGATGACGGCGTGTCTGTGAGTAATGACACAGTTGCGCCAGGGATAGTTTTTGTTCATGCATTGATTTAGTCCTTTAAATTATGATAGGGTCATCAAATGAACAAATTTCGTTCCCTAATCATGCTGATACTCTTGAGTGCTGTCATTCTTGCACCACTCAGGCAGCCCTCTTGTATTCGAGCCGCGGATGCATCTCCTCATTCCTTTGCAATGACGCCTTGTTCCGTTCAACAGATTTTGAGCAGCGGTTGCGGCTCTGTTTATTATTGGCTTGAAGAAGAATCTCAATCCCTGCAACAAATGCTATTGCAAAGTCTTATTGGTCTCTTAAGTTTTCTGCTGATTTTTTCAAAATATCTTTCTCCCCTGGATGAGATTGACCGCCCGCCGATTTGATTCCTTTTATTCAAAATAATGTAACTCCCCCAGTACGTCATCATGAGCTAGTGAAGGATCTCAAACTGCTTAGAGCTGAACCAGACTCAGGGATCCTTCACTGCGTTCAGGATGACGTTGAGACGATTTGATTGAATTAAACATCAAACTTATCCACAACCAGGGAGTTACAAAATAATGAAAATAATTTATTAAGGAATCAAAATGAAAAAACTGATTTTGTCATTATGTATGGCATTACTCTCTTGTTCTGCTTTTGCGACAGGCTTTGCTGGAAATCCTATGGCTGCCGTGGGTTTCATCCAGAATAATAGTCCCGTATTGTATCTAAGTGTCTTTTTTGGTTTAGGTGTGCTGCTGGCATTTACGCCCTGTGTTTTACCGATGGTGCCAATATTATCCAGTATTATCACCGGGCAGGGAGCTAACAGCGGGCGTGAAGCGTTTAAGTTGTCTTTAGCCTATGTGCTGGGCATGGCGCTTACTTATGCGCTGGCGGGAATGCTGGCTGCCTGGTTTGGGGCAACAGTGCAAACCTTAATGCAGCAGCCTGTGGTTATTGGAAGCTTTAGTATCTTATTGACGCTAATGGGCCTGTGGTTACTGGGAGTCATTGAATTTCGACTTCCAGCTTTCATGCGCTTTTCTCACAAGAGTTCAGGTCGTAAAGGAATCATTTCCTCAGCTTTAATGGGCTCGATTTCAACTCTGGTTGTATCGCCTTGTGTAACAGCGCCTCTGATTGGGATTTTAACGTATATTGCAGAAAGCAGGCAGGTTGCGCAGGGAGGGCTTTTACTCTTTGTTCTGGCTCTGGGAATGGGATTGCCTTTGTTGCTTGTCGGTGCAGGTTATGGCCGTTTTTTACCTGCTTCGGGCCCCTGGATGATTCGCATCAAACAACTGTTTGCGCTTATGATGTTTGCTATGGCGGTCTGGCTGTTAAGTCGTGTCGTGCCAAGCTTCTGGGCTGATTTACTCTGGATCCTGGTTTTGCTAATTGCGGGATGGATTTTGGGCGCCTTTCGTAAGGAAACCCGCTTGGGAGGGCGGATTCTACAAGGATTTGCCTTACTATCGCTGATGGGGTCGGGAGCAATAGCCTATCAACTGCTTACGCCTGTTTCAGTTGCCGAGCCGATTAGTCAGTCTCCCTTTATCAGGGTGTCCACGCTTGATGCAATTAACACCAGGCTGGCTGATGCCAAGGCAAGTCATAATAAGGTATTCATAGATTTCTCAGCAGATTGGTGCAGCGATTGCCAGGAGATGGATAAGCAGGTATTCAGCCAGGCCGACGTTATTGATGCCATGCAAGGCATTGTCAATTTGCGGGTGGAAATCGGTGAGAAATCAGAAGAAGTTGCTAAAATTCGCGAAGCGTTTCACATTTATGGCACTCCGACAATGCTATTTTATGATGAGCAAGGGCAATTGCTTGGCAATTTAAGTTCAGTAGGATTGATTTCCAAGGGGGAAACCTTGAGTTTATTCGCGCAATTGAAGAGGTAAGCATATTTAGCCGAATCTCAATGGTTCGGCTAACTTCACTGGGGCAGAACGTATTGATGATTTTAGCCCATCACTTAAATGAGATGTCTGCTGTATATCGTCAGGATAAAAATAACTGGTTTGATTATAGTCAATATGACTAACATGGTGTTAAATGCGGGCAATTGTATATAATCAATACATAGTGCTCTGAAAAGCAGTGGTAACGATGGATTTAAAACACCTTATTTCTCACTTTCGTGCTTCCAATTCTCCTGAGATAGCAGAGAAGATTATTTCATTATGGGGCGGTACGCAGCCAACCGATGATATGGTAAAGCTTATACTTGAGTCACGCCAATATCCTGGTCAGGGGAGACGTCCCTGGGATGATCACTATACGATTATAGTTAATGCTATTTTAGATGCCGGATATCCGCTGGCTAATTTATTAAGCATACAAAAAGAGGTTGAAAAAAATGACAAGGATGAAAAGAAGGGTTCCTTAATTCTATATTTGGATAGATTTAAAGACAAACAAGAGGAAATGAAAGTCTTTGTTGAGTATCTTTCGCAAATTGAAACGCCCTCCCTACCTTCTTATCCGCTTATCGAATTTTTCTACCAAAAATTGCCAAAGACTGCGCAAACACCTGAGATTGAACAATTTGCCGAGTTATTTAGTCAGTTAAAGCTGGAGTCAGGAGTCAGTGACTACCTCCACTATGCCATTCAAAGAGATTCCACGCTGCCAGATGAAATGGTCAGTCAAGAACAAAAAAAGGCCGCCGCGATATTTGCATCTTTTCTTAAAGAGGCTCCTGGCCCGAAAGTATCAAATACACTCGCCTTAAGGAAAATTATAAACAATAACGAATTAACAAATGAAACCTTACTTGGATATTTCAGGTCAGGGGTTTTAGGGGTGCCTGTATTATTAATGTTGAAGCGTAGAGAACAGATAGATGCGATAAATTTTGTCAGGAAGAAGTTGGAAACAGGGGAGATTCCGGTTGATGCTGATGTCCTGCAATTCTTAATGCCTGATCTTGAGAAACACTTATTTGAAAACTATGACGATAATACCTTCGCTACCCTGGTAAAATTTTCTGCCCTTAAGCAGAATATATCGTCCAGAAATGATACAAAGCCGCTAGTACTTCAATTGTATGAGAAAGTGAATAGCTTTCAATCTCGTACGAAGTCCGAGCCATTTTTCCAGAGACTGCTTAGCGATGAAAATTATCCTGGCTTAAATACTGTTTATACATCCAATTTTTTCGGATTGGAGGTGGCACAGCAGTCTTTATTAAGCTATCTGATAAAAGAAAAATCCCAATATAAACCCTGGGTGGATGATAGTATTAAACGTCTGCTTGCCAGAAGTGATATTGATGTTAATGTTCCTAATCATAAACCCTTAATTCATGCTCTGGAAAAGAAAGATAAGGAACTTATTCTCCGATTACTCGAAAAAGGTGCCAAAATTCCCGCTTCGTTTAGTGAGGCCGATTTATCCTATTTACTTAGCGTACTGAATGAAGAAAAAAAGCCGGTAGATAGAAAAGTTTTTATACAGATTCAAGCGTATCTTTATAAAGAGTTTACTAGTCGGATACCTCAAATGGTTTTTCTTACAGAACAAAAGAATGAGGACGAAGCAAACACCAACAAGCAGGATTCCTCTGCAGAAGAAGGAAAAGTCATTTTTGATGTTATCTACAATAATGATGGTTATGACTTAAATAATGAATTAAAGAACCTATCGCTGTATCCTGATATTAGCTGTAGAAAGGGAGCAGCACTGAAGTTTAACGATACACCCATTGGATACAATATACGCTTTCCACATGGTAATGATGAAACAAAAAAAATTCTGGTAGTAATATATGGAGGTCACCAAACCAATGATAAACAGGAATTTGCTTATACACCTATGGGTTCTAACTTATCACCATCAAATAAGGCTTTAAATAAGGCTTTGCTTGAGAAAAATGTAGTCATTATAATGTTGAACTTACCTGATTTATTAGAACTGGAGGTCTTTCAAGGGCAGATGCCTGAGGAACTTTTCAGGAAAATCCAGGCCTGTGTGAATTATTTTTATACTGTTATCAAAGATAAACCGGAATCAATTGATACTCGCTTATCCGCTTTAAGGGATAAACCTCTTTTTCTCACAGGTGCTAGTTTCGGTGGATTAATGACGATGAGACATGCTGAACTGTATCCAAAAACATTTGATGGTTATATTTCACGGAGTGGAGTCCTGTCTGGTCAAAAGGAGGGCGAAATGGATTTTCTATCAAGGGAAGAACTCGCTGCTTATCTGAATCCTGCAGAAGATAATGAAATTGAAAAAATCACTGAACCTGTTTTGTTACTGCATAATATGGATGATAATAATGTTGTCGTCAGTGTGACCCTGGATTTTTATAAAAAATTTCGTCAGAAAAATACAGCCGAGCTGGCCACCCTGGTTACCACACCAATAGGGAGTGCAGCTGTTCTCAATTCTCATATTAATAAAGGCCACGGTATGCCGAGTAATCCAAAGCACTTCGAGCGCCTTGTCCATTCAATGACGAAATTTATGGAACAAGGGGCTTCTCAGGTTCCCGGCTTGTCAAGATTAAGAGAATACCTTGGCAAAAAGAAAGCCAACACATTTGTTAAGAACAGTACAATAACCAGGAAATTTCTTGGTGAAGCACTAGAGTTAAATAAACGCTGCAAACACCGATTTATAGATGTGCCTAAGTATTGGGAATTGGACTATAAACCGCTGTATGCGACGCTTTACTATTCTACTAGTCTATCTAGATATAAATCACTTTTACAAACAGAAATGCTGCGTCTTCAGAACAAGATGACGGATGAGCATATTAGTAAATTACTGGCATTACAATCGGAGATTTTTTTTGAGTATATCAATGAAATTTCTTCCGAGAATTTAATGCCTGACTCCCTGAGTGATCGCGAAGAATTTGCTAAAAATCCAGCAGTAATCGAAGCGTTCAAAGAAATATTCAGCCAGCTTGATCAAGCGAAGGCGTCAACTGTCTTCTACATACTTTCCAATTTATATAAAGCCAACCCTGATTTGCTTACTCCTGTCATCCAGCAACTCGATAAAGACCCTATTTTTTGTGAGGACCTGGAAAAAGCCAAAGAAAAATTTATTCATACATTAGAGAAGAAAAAAAGTTTAACATTTACGATATGGAAACAAGTAGCAGAAAAGGTGTCACCGAAAGAGAGTGAAGAACAAAATATTGATCAAAATAAGTCTCAACCATGAGCTCATGGTTGCTGTTTATTCGCGCAATTGAAGCGATAAAAAGTTTTAGCCGAATCTCAATGGTTCGGCTAAAGCTTTACAGCGGAATGAGGGCATAACTAATTAAATAGCTGTTATATTTTCCGCTTGAAGACCTTTGGCACCTTGCGTAACAACGAATTGTACCCGCTGACCTTCAGTTAGAGTTTTGAATCCAGAACCTTGAATTTCTTTAAAATGAGCAAAGACGTCTGGGCCGCCTTCTTGCTCAATAAAACCAAATCCTTTAGATTCGTTGAACCATTTAACGACTCCAGTTACTGTTTTAGACATAAGTATCCTTTAATAGTGTTTATTTATAATGCCGTAAAGGCGAATTTTAGCCGGAACAGATCAAAAATTAAAAACTAACGAATGAGGGATTAAATGAATAAATCGACGATTTGAGAGTATAAAATAGACATTTTCAAGCTAGTGTTAGAATATCACTCTCTAATGGGATAAGTCAATCTAATGAGAGATTTTCCTGGACCTATACCTTTTTATTCTCGTCATAATTCAATTGTGTGATCAGATTTCTGAGCTGGGATTTAATAATCTGCTGATGAAAAACCCTGATTATAGTGAAATAAAGCTTTCCCCAGGCATTTTTATATTGAATAAGGGTAGTTAGCTGAATGCTTCGGGTTGTTCGTTGGATAATCATCCTCACATCCAAATGTTTGTCATCTTCCCCAAAAAGTAACTCATCGTCGGTAAAGTCATGCAATTTAAAGAGTCCGACCCTTTTTCCGATGATCAAATTAATCTCGAGCTCTTTATTTAATGGTATATCCCTTGTTTTCAAACCGCACCAGCCTACTAGCCTGTTTCTGAGATGCAGCAGCTTTCGTGCCCATTGAGGTGAAGAATTAAAAAATAGTTTTGCTATGCTTTCAATGGAATGATTTGAGTCAGCAGAAAGTACTCCTGAAAATGTATCGGAATAGTGAAACCCTGGAAGCGCTTTATTAATGAACTCGGTATTTGGTCTATTGATTTTTTTAATAGACATAGGGCGTGTTGACATTGGTTCTCTTCCTGACTTAGTAAAGCTCTCTAAAATATAACATCTAGGCACCTCATTTCTATGTATTCACAAGCCAGGTTTCGATATCGGGAGAAAATACTCAATTTATCTGGCATTTTATTTGTAATTTGTCTATATGATATTTAGTCAAATAGAATTAAAATAGATCTTATTGGGTGTTTGAGGTCTCTATAATGAAATTTTACCATGCAACTGCTCTTGCTAATTACAAAAAAATCAAAAACGAAGGCTTACGTATAAATCAGCGCGGCAAAAATAAATATGGTTTAGACCATAAAATCGACTATGCTCATATTTACGGCTCTGAACCAAAAGCAAGTCACTATAGGAAAAAACCCTGTATTCACTTCACAAGTAAGAGTAATGTTACTTTCTATAGTGAACTGATAAAAGACAGTTTTAACGTAGGGGTTAAATATTTAGAAATCGATATTGATCCTGAGCATTACGATGTAGAAACAGATCCGGAAGACGACGACAGTTATATCTGTTTCGATAATATCCCGCCCGAGTGCATTAAACCGATTGAACTAGACCAAAAAGAACAATGTGATTTGGATTCTGATGAAAGCGATAGTATTCACTATGGTATGAGGACTGGGAGGTAATTCATCCAGCTTTGTTTGCCGAGTGATGTCAACTAAAGTGGGTGCATTTAATAAGTCGTTGAATTCCTTTCAGGAATAGTTCTAATCTCTAAATGTGTTTGAGCAATAACCGTGCTGCTATTTCCCTTGGGGTAAATATGCTCAAGGGATTCTTTTAGCAATTGGCCAACATATTGAATGATTTTAGAGCTGGCGCGATTTTTGTGACAGTACCAGGTTAGTTTTATTTTTTGAGAATAATCTTTAATGTTTAGTTTAACCAAATCGTCATCGAAATACTGGGCGGGTAAAGCACTCCAACCCAGACCAGTTTTCACAAGTTGTTTTATTGCATCTAAAGAAAGCAACTCATGCTCCACAATGAGACTTAGCCCCTGACTAAGGAGAGTAAGTTCCAAATTATCGCGAATAAAATACCCTCGTTCGGTTAAAATGCATGGATATTGTGATAGCTTTTGTAAACTGGTATTTTTTTCCTTTGCCAATTCGTGAGTAGGCGATACGATAAAAAACACCTCTTCTTCCTCGAGCTGATTAGATAGAATTTCATTGTCAATCATTAAGTCTTCTGAGGTTAAGGCAATGTCGAGTAATCCGTTTTGTAACGCGGATACCAGATTTAACTTGGGCATTTGCTTAATTTGAAAATTTGGGAAATAAATCTGATTTTTGATCAAATAATTGATAAATAAAGGTAAAAACCGTAATGAGGGATAAGATGAGGTTCCCAGAATTACAGGTATCTGAGAGAGGTCTGGATTTTTAAAATTATCAAGCGCGTTGCACATCGTATGTAGTAGCGAGCGAGCATAAGGTATGAGCTGCTCCCCCTCGAGTGTTGGGAAAAGCATGTTTCCCCTGGTTTCAAATAGTTTAACTTTGAATTCATTTTCCAGATTATTAATGCGCTTACTAATTGTGGATTGCGCCACATAAAGACGCTTTGCCGCCAGAGAAAACGAGCGATACTCATAAACCATTAAAAATGATTTCAATTCATTACTATTCATGTTCAATTCCGGCAAATATTAATTTCGATGATAAATAAGGATTACTTAATCCATACTTTAGGAAATTCAATCCCCGCTCCAGATGCCTTTTATGTTGCGATTGATTTCTCCTCCCCTGGTATTCAAAGAGCAAGAATTGGAGTCATTTAATAAAAACAAACCCAACCCTCTTGCCTTTCACGATACCCAATGTAATTCTCCTTTCTTTAATATTAGAGGAGACAATAAGGTATATTTTCGTGCAGATCTACTATGTGCTTATATCGAACGGTATATTCCAGATGTGAGGGATTTAATCTCATTAGATTATTGCAGTGCATTAGCAATAAATGAAGTAGAGCTGCAAGAAGAAGCGCTGGCATGTTTAAATTATGACTAAATACTTTATTCAACAGCGAGATTGCGGTATATAAGGAATTTTATATAGACAATACCAAAATGATCTCTCCCCTTAAAATCGAGCTGGTTAAGCACTTCGAAGCTATTAAACAGCAATACCGCTATGAACAGGCACGCTCTTGCAAACAATTTCTTCGTTATATAAAGCAAGAGCCTGAACGAGACGATTTTTTATTCCTGTGTAAAGCATTAATAGGCGCTTATAAATTGGAGGATTCAAAGATTGTATCTGCTTTTAAAAAGCAGATTGTATTGACAATAATCAATTATCTTCTTGGCAGTGCAATGGCAATTAATACCAGTTGTCTGGCTGTTCGTTTGCTGTTAGGGGCATCACCGCTTGGATTGAGCTTTTCTTTTCTTATTAGTGCACTCATTAATTGCGCTACTAGCCAGCTGATTTATGATTTGGAAAAAGACCTTGCCAGAGGGAAGCAATGGACGCCTGCAAAAATTGGCAGAAGGCTCCTGACGCTTCCTGGCAAGTTTGCAAGCATGGATGATTTTCTGATAATGGCAAAACAGGTGCTCAAAAACACTGAAAACGTGCTGGACGGACATCTTCATCATTTTTTGGACCAATGGAATAGACGACAATACAAAACTTTTTTCGACCGTCCGGATCTCGCAAAGTCAGTAGATATTTATTTACCGGAACCAGCCAGCGCATCCCTGAGCTAGTGTCAGCATAGTTACTCGGGAAGAATGAAACGAGACATGCCTGTTGTTTTAGTATACTCTAATCATTCAATCTCGATAAAAGGGTATACTTGACAGCCATTATATATTTAAAAGGCGGTTTTTTTAATCATTCAATTTTTTATCTTAAGCGAATCTTAAAATCTATCTCCAGATGCTCAAATCTTTTGTTTTCTAAACCCCAAAAGCTCCCGATTTTCTCCAAAGAATACTCTATTCCGGAACATAAGCCTCTTAAACTTTCCCTAATCCGTCATACTGCAATGTAAGTAGATAGATGCTAAAAAATCAGTTTTCTGTAGCTGGAAAACGTCCCACTAAATTCAGAAAACAAAGAGTACAAATGACAAATTTCAAAGATGAGCTTTTAATTGTAGAGCCAATACTTCTTCGTGTTATTGATATAGCTATTGAAATGCAGAAAACACTTATGAAAGGTCAAAAAGAGCTGAAAGAGGAGATTTGTATAAGGGAAGAGGCGATATCACTCTTAAGCCATGAATTAAAAAATTCTTTAACCTGCAGTAAAATGAATGCTCAGATAGGTAAAATATTAATAGAACAAGGAAAGTTCGAGGAAATAAAGCGCAATAAATTATTCGATACCTGGCTCGAACAAATAGAAACTTTCGAAAACCTGATTGAATCAATTTTAGATACGACAGTTATTTCAGAAGGGTTTTTATTTTTCAAACCTCAAAAAATAGACCTTAATGAATTATTATTAAAAATAACCAAAAGATTTGATAATAAAGTTTCTTACAAAGGCATTTCAGTGGTCGGCTCTTGGGATCCATTTAGGATGGAGCAGATAGTAACCAATTTAATTACTAATGCTTTAAAGTATGGAAAAGGGGATCCGGTCAATGTACAGCTGCTTGTTGATAAGGCTGGAACATTAAAAATAATGGTGCAGGATTTCGGAATTGGTATAGCTCCAGAGAATAGAGAAAAGATATTTAAAAAGTTTGAACGAGTTAATCATCAAAGTGCAGTAAGAGGTCTTGGATTAGGGCTCTATATAGTCAACCAGATTGTTACAGGAATGGGGGGGAATATATCTCTGGAAAGTGAGGTTGGTATTGGTTCTACTTTTTGGGTCACCTTGCCAATTCCAGAAGAAAAGGAATGGGAAGAACTTACTCATCAGAACTAAAGTCCGAAGGCACTGCCATTAAGTTAAGGACTTCTGTCATTCCCGCGAAAGGCGGGAATCTATTCCTCAGTCGGCATTGTGGCTAGCTCAGAGATGGATCCCCGCCTTTCGCGGGGATGACAGTTTAATATACAATTGAGCTTAACTTAATGGCAGTGAGGGTTAGGGTGAGGGGGCTATAAACAAGGTCGCGTAGCGATTCATTTCCCCCACGCTGGGCGCGGTGGAGAGGGGATAACATTACTTCTTAGCCTGAAGCTATGGGCCAAGGACCCAACATGTTAAGGGTAGGAGCAACTCTCAACACACCTTAACAATTTTTCAGGAAAAAAGACTTTAAGAATCAGAGAAAATCGAGAACCAGATTATAAACACAGGAAAAAATATAAGCAGCCAGGAATCCTGCCACGATAATTAAAGCAGTTCCAATGCAGACATTGGTAATTGTGGGGATGATAGTAATGTACATGCTCCCAAACATGGCCACCAGGGGTTTGCCTGTATACATCCAGAATGCCAGCAAGCCTGCACAGAAAGTTGCTATTCCCGCGAGCATACTCGTGGTTATAGCCAATGCCAGCGGATTAAGTTTTTGATACTCCATCGCTAATCCTTGCATAAAAATGATTTATATTCATTATACTAGTAAATTTGCAAGTCTGATATAGAACTTTAAGCACATCGCTGAATCTACTTGCTAAACAATTCAGTTAGCTGTTATATTTTTAATCCCACCCATTAAGCCGTAATTCAAGGATCATGAAGAAATTTAGTTCAGTCGCTTTACTCATGGCTGCCACAACCGGATTTGCTGGCAATTTCAAACAAACTATAGAATTTAACATTCATCCCAGCTCTGAGATTATCAGACCCCCTTACTTAAGAGTATGTTTTTCAACTACAGATTTTTTTGATCTCGCTCATTGCGCGACATTAAACAAGACGCAAACCAGTAATTCCTATAGTCACGGGCCCAAAAACTGGTTTTTAATAGGAGATGGTTATTATTACCATCAAACCTATCTCGATAGCTGCTATGCCTTGTTCCATATGACTACGCGAACCCCCGCAGGCGATGGCAAGTTAGTTGTTGATGCCAATATAACAATTAAGGATCATTCTCCAGCGGCACCCGAAGCAGTTTATACCAATTGCACAGTAACCTGGGTTCCTGCCGGCTCGAAATAATTTCATGACTGGTAATGGCTGCCATTACCAGTAGCACCTTTTGTCCTCATTCATTTGTCCGATAAGCCTGAATTGCCTAAAATTAATTTAAGGAATTACCGGAGAATATCATTAGCGACAACTCGATTTATTCAAGTGAGGAGTGCGAAAAAATTGCCAGAATGGCGGCTCTTCGCTATGTCAATGATTCAATTCCTGGAATAAGGCGTCGAAAATGCGGTAAAGGCTATGCATTTTACTATCCCGATGGCAGTCGGGTTACCCAAAGCGATGAATTACAGCGGATTAAGTCATTAAGAATTCCTCCTGCCTATCATTCCGTATGGATCTGTCCCTTCGCGAATGGGCACATTCAGGCGACTGGCCGGGATGCGCGAAATCGAAAACAATATCATTATCATCCCTTGTGGCGAGAGGTCAGAGACAGGTTAAAATTCACCTCCATGACAGATTTTGGACGTGCTATTTCCACCATCCGCAGTCATATCGCCTATGAACTAAGAAAACCGCCTTCTCTAAATAAAAAGCAAATCATTTGTGCCATCATTTATCTTCTGGATAAATCAGGGGTCAGAATTGGTAATAAAATCTATGCAAAAGAGAACAAAACGTATGGGATTACCACCTTAAGAAAAAAACATCTTTCCATCAATGGCTCCAAGGCTATCTTTAGTTTCACCGGGAAAAATTCCAAAGCCTGGGAAATAGTTCTGGATAATAAAAAAATTATTAAAATCCTTAAAAAATGCGAAGAAATTCCTGGTTACGAAATTTTTAAATATTATGATGAAAATAACAATGTCAACTGTATCACCTCCCAGGATATCAATTATTATCTTCAATCGTTAACTGGTTTACCTTTGACCGCCAAGGATTTTCGCACCTGGATTGCCAGTCGGGAAAGCTTTTGCCGATTGCTGTCCGCCTCATTTTCAGAGACTGACTCTGCTGCAATAATTAAATCCATAATAAAAGAAGTTGCCGAATTATTAGGCCATACGCCCACGATTTGTCAAAAAAACTATATTTTTCCTGAAATTATCACGAGTTGGGGTGATGGCCGATTAGAACGCTGGTTAAATGTGAATGCTGAGTCTATCAGACAAGCCAATAAAGATAATTTATTTCTGATGTGGTTGGAGAGTCTACAGCCTTAATTTGTGTCTTTCTTTATAAAAAGTACTAAAATAAATACAAATAGTAATTCAGTAGTACATCATGACATTTCTAGTCACCTATCTGGGCACCGATACAAAACATACTCAAAGGACTAATACCTTTTACCCGCGAGGTGAAAGTTTAAGCGGTGGTGCCAATGCGGTGGCAGGCACGCCGCGTGATGAGTTGATGAGCGATGAAGTAGAGCATCTAGTCAGCGATGAACAAATTCTTATCGATGGGCCAACGACTTTAGGTACTGAAGTGGGCGATCGCATCGCTCGCGGAGTACTCGCAATGATTGATGCGCTGAGCCGCGGCGAGAAAGACTTCGCTATTGCAGCCCACAGTCGTGGTGCGGTTCAGGGAATTTTATCAGCGCATGAAATGGAGCGCATTCAGAATTTATTCAAGCAAGACCCTTTACCTGTCAATCTCATCGAGGAAATTAAAAAAAGCCCTTGTCCCTATACACGAGCTGCTTTTAACACAACGCAATTATCCGAAAGGCTAGGCAAGATCAATCTGGAAAATGTGGGAAAGCATATCCAGGACGCTAAAATTTCCATGTTCACTATTGATCCTGTACCTGGCGGCCGTTATCACGGAGCTCCAGTTGCCTGGGTTGACCCTCGCTTTTATCGAATACCGGCCATTGTTAAGCACTATGAACAATATGTGTATCAAAATGAACGGACTCGTTGTTTTAAAGCCATCGTTCCTGCCTGTGATTCACCAGACACCGTATTTAAGCTTACATCATTACCAGGACATCATGGAACCGGCTCGGGGAATGCCAAGGATCAGCAATTCAGAGATGTGCCCAAAGAGAAGGGGGTGACCACACATGTTCAGGATCTGCTGGTATTAAAACTGTTGGACTTTTATCGAAGAAATAATGTGGAGTTTAAATCCGATACGGACCTTAAGAATGCGCCGATTAGTGCGGAAATGAAAGAACTGATTTCGCCCTTGCTTGCCTTAAGGAATGATCCGGCGAAATATAAAGCCAGACTGGAAAAAGAATACCTGGCTGCTTATAGCGAAATTGTAAAAAATCGAGAGGCCTACAAACATTTTGATAATACGGGCTATGCGGTATTGGGTCAGGAACAGGGGATTTGGGCTCTGTTCGGTTTGAATAAAAATGATCGCATCATTCACTATCAGGGCCATAACGATACTTTTCTAAGTACAGTGGCTTCAGAAGCAATAGGTGAGAATTTTCTCAATTACGAACATGCTCAGCTTTATTTAAATGATCTCCTGAAGTTGGGTGAAGATTCGACTTTGGCCGCTATGATTGAAAATGCATCCAGGAAATTTAGTACTATGGCAAGGCATGTGCACCAGTTGTCCCAGCCGCAGTTAATCTCAGAATCAGTTCATCAGGATCAATTCGCCTTAGCATTGAAAGAAAAACAAGGACAAGAGCTGTTGTCAGACGCACTGAAGTTTCTGATTCGTGAAGTCAGTGAGGCCTATTTAAATAATGAATTTAAAAATGCCCAGGAGCGTGGCGAGGTGTTTAATGCGGTGAGTCAGGCATTTGCAACCTTTAGTGAAGAAGCGACAAAATATCCGCTTGCCGCGAATATTCTGGATGAGCTGCAAAAAGGATTAAAAGGAACACTTCAAACCAAACAGGCCATGCTTATTGAGCAAAGTTCCAAGGTGTTCAAAGAGATTGACCGCTTTTATCATCTGGATAATTTGTTCAAACAATTAGAACCCGTTCTTAAACTCGACAATGCAGAGCTAAAAGAAATTCAGGCAATTTTGCGTGAAATGCAGCAGGAAATTTCATCTGCAAGAGTGCAGCAGTTTTCCGCCAGCAAGCTTGCGCTATTGACTGAAACCTATTACCTGAAACTGGATGCCTACCGCACAGGACATTCGTCCCCGCAAGTCTTACCGTATATCGATCAAATCAATATGCTGATGCTGGAAACCCTGGAGAATCAGCGGGCTGAAAGTACTTCTGTGGAAAGAAAGATCCTGGAAAGTCTGGAAACTTACCGGGCCCTGGATGATTTCATCCGCGGTCTGGATGATTTCCAGGAGTTTAATCTTGATCTCGATCTAAAAGAAATGCAAAGGGAATTATCTGATAAGCAGGCCATTCTGAAGCAGTCCACCGCGGACTATATTTTCAAAGAAAAAATACCTCTCAAGAAAGTAGAGGCTATTTGTGGAGAGACTAATAAGACGTTTTACAGCAATGTGGCTTATCAGGCTATTGCTTTGGGAACTCCTGACCCGGCTCTGCTGGCCAAAGAAAGAGAGGTTGAACAGCAGTATGAGCGAGTAGGGGAACTCGAAAAAGTTACTGCCAGGCTACAACAGAAAATAGAAGAGCAACAAGCTTCTCTGGCACAAAATGAGGAATTAATTGCGGAGCAGGAGGGTAAAATCAATCGAAGGGATCAGCATATTGGAATCATTGAAGAAGAGCTTAAAAAACAAAGCGCTGTTTTAGAAGTGAATGTGGCGGCATTGGGTCTGGAAAAAGCTGCCAATACGCAGCTCAAAGCAAAATATAATGATATTGAAGAAGCCCAGTGTCTGATCCTGATTGAAAAAAAACTTTCCCCCCTGACGCAGAATTACCTTCAGCACCTATGGAAAGATATCCAAAAGCAAGCTAAAACCAATGAGCCTGTTCCAAACAACTGGAGACAGGCTCTGAATAAAGATTATCCAGGGGTAGATAATAAATTGCTTGTAAAATTTAGCATAACCGTTAACTTGTTGGAGAAGCTCAATGATAGAGAGTCAACCCCTGATCATAGCGAACGAGTCAGCAATTTTTATACGATGCTGGATTCCAGTCACAAGTCGTTAAGCCAACATCGGGATGAACGCTGGAATCATTTTGTTGCGAAGGCTGTTGTCTTTGTAGTTGCAGCCGGAATCTTACCCGGATTGGCAATACTAGGCATAATGGCGCTAGCCAAAGGACATTCTCTTGGCCAAAGCTCAGGCCATGCCTTCTTTAAAACCGCCAGGGAAGAAATTACCAAATCAAATCCAGAGCTTATCGAGGAACAATCGCTTGATCTCAATCCCGGAGCCAGCGGGGGATAGCTTTGCGTTTGAATTCTATAAAAACTTGATTTTAAGCATAATTTAATTACATAATGTCTTTTTAAATTCATTTGTGCTCGAATTATGAAGCAATTGCACTCACAAACTTTGATGCGCTGCCTGGACACTGTTCGTGTTTGGGGAAGTAATTCTAAATGGCGCTAACCGATCATTTCTGCCCAATACAAGATAAAGCGCTCATTAATTAATGAGATCATTATCATGAAATCCAAATTTTCAAAAGACCGTTTTTTTAATGCTGCCGATGGGCAAGTACGGAAATTAAAACAATTGGATGCATGTATCGCAAAGTTAACTCAGAGTAGTTCTGTCGAAGGGTTTCCGCCAGGAATTTTCATTAATGAACATCATGATCATAATTTCCCTAAAGAATTCCTGATCGCCAATTTTCAGTATTTTAAGAAAATGGGTATAGAGACATTTTTCTTTGAATTTGCCGACGATGAGGATCAACACCTGTTTGATAGCGCCCTGAATAGTGAAGGAGTCGCCGCTTTAGACTCTGTCGTAATTCGCGGCAATCATAAAACAAGAACTGTTGCTATCGCAGCAATTCAGGCTGGAATCAGAGTCGTTGCACTGGACTGCAAGCAGGCCAGAGAGGGAAGCCCTGAGTATTTTCGGCATCCCACAAAAGAAGATTGGGATGCGTATTACAAAAAAAGGGATGCCATCTTTGACGAAAATGCACGCAGAATATTTATTAACGAGCATCAATCCAAGCCCTATCTTTTTTATTCAGGACTTGCTCATGGGAATAATCATCATGGGTTTCCCAGCTTTTTTCCTGGGCCAAAACTTACATTACTGCTATCGGATGATAATTACAATTTTCAGGTTAATGGTATAAAACAACATTTACATGTTGATGATATTATATTTAACCAGGATCTTGGCAGAGCTTGCTTTGTGTCAGAAGATAGGCCATCAGCCAATGATCAAAATCCCTATTTGATTTGACTAAAGGCTGGAGATAATTTCCTGGGCTAAAGAAAGCTACATGCAAACAGGCGCTTTTCAAAAGTGAATTACAGGCTTTTATCTACAGAGGCTGTGCTCTTAGCCTGATTCTCGAAATTTTCTCTTAAAGTACGTTCAATTTTTTCAAACGCGGTTAGAGAAGTCGTTTTAATATTAAAAAAGGAATAAAAAGAGCCTTGAGAAGTTTTTAATATTTTTAAATCCTCTCCCCTTTTATTTCACTTAATTTAGATTCAAACGCATCGATATTCTCACATTTTTCCAAAATCTTTTTTAATTTAATAAGAATAATTGTTTTGAGGAAATCACCTTTCGCGCCCTGATAATTTTCTGATTGTGCCTCAAACTTATGATTTGAGCGTCCCGCACTCTGCTGAGCTACGGCATATTTATAAAACTTCTTTAACTCACTGACCTCCTCTGGATCAACATTAACACTAAGATTTTTAGTTAAAAGAGGGGTACGTGAGTTGCTATCCTCAAATTGTTCCTCTTCTTCGATTGCTGTACTGTGAGCATAATGATGGGTAGTATTTACTGCCTCGAACATCTCGTGAGCATCTTGAATGGACTGACCATTGTAATAATTAGGATTATCTGTGCCTTTTGCGATAATTTCTTTGTCCATCGTAACCGTGGTCATCAGAAAACCCTGCTGTTGTCTAATAAGCTGAATATGGCGGCGGGCAAAATCCATACATTCTGCTCTTCCTTGAGGATTCCTGGATATTTCTCTGAAAATGGGCGTCCAATTGAGATCCACAGTTTTTTTAGAGCGGTCCCTGGTAGTTTCAAGCACGTTTGCTACATTGAGTATTAAAGAAAAAATATCATTTTTACTTGTCTGGTGCTCGGCTTTTATTTTTTCAACCTGATTATTGGCATTATGGGCCCCCACATACTCATTACCAACAATGGCATGAGCAATGGCCGCAGAGTCAATGGAAGATGGGGTGTTTAGCTTTTTTAGCATAGCTATACACTCGGTTTCTCCATACTCTGCATAGTTGGTTCCATTACCATAATCAGGATTATTTTGAAATTTTTCAGTAGTACCTGGTAGAAAATGGCGCCCGCTTGCTCGCATCAACGCTGCAATTTGCAGCGCCTTAACCGTTTCATCATTCAGTTCCACTAATTGGTGACGCCAGTCAGTTGGAAGTGCCTCCATGTTTCTTTTCATCAGGTCGATAATATGAGGAATTAAGGCAGCAGCTCGATTTGCATTATCAAAACCATGTATAGCTCTTGGAGTATTTGGCGTAATCGTGGTGGTTCTATCTAAAACTTGACCAAATGGGGTATTGACTTTTTTATGCGTTGGAAACGCTTTTTTATAGACCTCTTGGCCGATAAAATTAGCTATTTCTGCAATCGGCGAAGAAAAATCTGGAATTGCCATTGGACTAACCTATAGAATGTAATACTCCTAATTTTAGATCAAATATGAGACAATTTAAATACCTAATGCACAATTGCCTTAATATTATTGATTTTCAAATGATTCATATTTAGAAGATACAAGGTGTTTTCCAAAAAATTCTGGATGACGCTCGCAAAAAAGCATCACACCGCCTATCACTGCGGCGGGCATGGAAAAAAGATTAAGAAGGGGGATAAAGCTGGCAAGGTTTATTGAAAAGCCAAAACCTAAGCTTAGTAAGCGATTGCCCCTCATTTTTTGCCGCATTTCCCTGAAATCAACGAGGTTATTGTCCATAGCAAAATCCTGATATTGAACGCTTAGCATCCAGGCGTTAAACCAAAACCAGAGAAAGGGATATACCGGATGGATTACCGGAACAAAGAATAACAGACACATTCCCAGGAACCGTGGCAAGAAATAAGCCAGAAACTGCACCTGACGTTTGATAGTACGAACTACAATGTCTTTAAAGGCCAGGCTTGGAATAGTGCGTCCATAAAGCAGCAGTTGCGCCTTTTCCGCGAGCAAGCCATTAAACGGGGCCGCAATGATGTTAAAAAACACCGTAAACATGGAGAGAAAAAGCAAAAAGAAGCTAATGCAAAAGATAATTAAAAAGAGCACATTTAAAAAATGAAGCCAGGCTGGCAGTTGGTTCAGGTAATAATAGGCATAGGGAAAAAGATAGTGATAAAGAAGGAAAAATAACCCTGAGAAAAGCAGAAAATTGAACAATACAGGCAATATAACAAAACGCTTCAAACCTTTCGTCAAAAGGCTGCGAAAACCCATAGGCAGGTACATCATTCCCAAGAAAAAATCGTTCATTGTCTTCCCTGATAATTATTTTTCTTTAATTTTATAGTGACCTGATAAGCGATTAACTTTCTCTGTTGTATTTTATTATAGGCCAAGTATCACCATCCTTGCTGAGAGTGGTGATACCTGAGTGTGCGAAAATTAGATAAAAACACCTGATTGCAAAGCGGAATCCGCTTCAACTTCCTCGGCAGTGGCTTTACCCCAGAATGCTGAGGACCAGGAATTTTCGGGTTTGGAATAGATGTTGGGAACCTGGGATACCTTTCTGTTCACATAGTCCTTTACAAATTGTGCAATCTCGTCAATCTGTCTTTCACGCATCTCGACTTCCTGTTGTAGTTCAATAAAGCTGAATACCTGATAATGCGCTTTGATTTTCTGAACTTCCTGTGGAAATTCCTGTTCAAAGAAATTCTCTTTGTCAGCGCTCCGCCGGTAGGCTTCCAGCAACTGATCAAGACAGTATTCTGTCATGGTTGAGGTGTTAAAGGTTAATGCTTTACGGGTAAAGCAAACAGCGCCTTTGCGGCCATTTCCATCGCTTTTAATCTGGCTGTTCTCTGGAAGCTGTCCCCAGGGAGTTAATGAGGAGTAAATATTTTTAAATTGCTGCTCTCTAAGATCTTCAGCAGGGACGTCTGGCTGAAAACGCGGCTTTTTCGCGGCCAGAGCTAATCCCTTCAATGCGGCAACTAACGGCGCGCAAACGAAGCCAAGCACCAGTGCTATGATCACCGGCACCACTTTTCTGAAAAATAAAATGGTGGCGCCAACAGGTAAGACAGCGGCCAAAGCGAGTCCATAGCCGAAGACCCCCACTGATTTGGATAAGTTATCACGCTTATCGCCAGCTAAGCCGGAGAAAACAGGTAATTCAAGTGAGCCATTGAGGATCGAGCCGGAAAGGCTTAGAAAACTTCGCGCATTATGGTAGACGAGTTTAGCGCTGGCAATCGTTAACAGGGTGATAGCTCCTAAAATCGAACCGATAACGATTCCCGGTAAGCCGAGAAGACTTTTACTGAGTAAAGAACGCTTGGCTTCCTCTTGTCTATCGGGATAATCGAATTCATTTTCTTTACTCAACCCCAGATTGGCAACGACAATGTAAGTCCATTTCCCGCTTTGAATGCTATTAGCGACCACTTGGGACATAATGGACAACGTTACAAAAAAGGCGCCCGGGATTCCGCCAAGCAAGAGGCCCGGAGCACCGAATATAAAGCGATTGGCGAACGAACGCGGAATTGCTGGCGGCGGAATTTCTTCCTCTGGAAGAACGGTGGAGTTCTGCAGGTAAATAAAGCTTTCAACCGCGGTGTGCCCGCTTTCCACAATGATTCGTTGAGTCACTGCAGCCAGGATAGCAAGTCCTGCGCTGATACTTCCGATGAGTAAACCCGGAGAGCCTAGAATGAATTTTCTAAAAACAGAGCGGGAGTCATCATCAAGGCCTGCTTTTTTCCCGTTAGCAGGGGTTATCAGATAATAGGCTGAAAGGCTTAAACTGACTGCGGTTGTATAAGAGTTGCTTATAACCCGGCCCATGCCAATTGCCAAAAATGACAATCCGCCGGCGAGCCCGCCAAGAACTACTCCAAATAATCCTAAACCATAGGTGTGGAAAAAGGGGCGAGAGTCCTTCTTTAATCCATATTCAGTATTCTCGTCTTCTGGATCAAGTGCCAGATTAGTCGTAGAGATCAGGACATGAACGAAGCTTGCCGCGCTATTTGACAGTATGCGTCTGGCTCCAATCAGACAGAAACCTATTGCACCAACTGCCAGTCCTGCAAGGATGCCTGGCAGCCCTAAAACCTGATTGACTAAGGATCTTTCTGTTTTCGCGCTATCTTTTACTCTTACCGAACGTGCTTCATTGACCACGGCTTCATATACGACACTGCCAGAAATAGCGCTTTCAATCACCATACGCCTGGCGATTGTAAATAGTATGGCGATAGACGCAGTGATGCCTCCTAAAATTAAACCGGGGAATCCAAAGCCAAACTTGCGTGCCCCACTGCGAGGGTCATGCTGCAAATCGTCTGCAATAGTCTCCTCATCATAATTCACGGCATTGATAGCGCTTATCGTCAGACGAAAAGCGCTTTCCAGTGAATTGCTGATAACACGAATTGCTCCGACGGCAAGAAATCCCATGCCTCCGATGACTGAACCGACAATAAAACCCGCTGCACCAAAAAGATAGATATCGTAGAACAGGCGTTGCTGCGCTGATTTTTTATTCTTTAAGTTTTCGGGAAGCGCTTTATCGACAATGAGTTCGGCAACTTCTTTACCGGTCTTCGCGGTTTCAATAATCACTCGTCTTAAACCGGCGATTAGAAAACTGATTGCCGCAGGAATCACCCCAATGATTAAGCCCGGAAGGCCGAGTACATAGGTACGGAAGGGAGAGCGGGTTTCATGTTGCAGACCGGCTTTAATTTCTTTATGCACTACGATATTAATTGCTGAAACGCTGAGACTGAACGCCGTTTGAAATGAATTGCTGATAATTCGCCCGAAAGCGACATCAATAAAGCCGACCATACCGGCAATTCCACCCATAATAATACCGGGAAATCCCAGCCCATAGGTGATATGAGGAGGACGTTTGTCCTGTTTTAACCCCCACGTTTTAAAGCGGTCTTCTTTATGCAGTGCCAGATTAGTTACCGATGCAAAACTATGCGCGGCACTTTCTGCGGAGCTGACGATGACACGGGCAATTCCAATGGCCAGAAAGCCTGCAAAACCAAGTATAGCCCCGCTGGCTAAACCTAAAGCTCCAAAGATAAAACGATCGACTGGATGTCGTTTGCTATCGTCAAGCTCCACAGCCTCTGGTAATGCCTGATTCACCACAACAATAAACGCTTCCTGCAGTGAGACGATGCTTTCGCTTATCACTCGCTGGATGCAGCCGATAGTAAAGGCCAGTGTACCTGTGAACAAACCCATTATCAGGCCGGGGAAACCCAGGATATATTTATGAAAACCTGGTCTTTGATCCTCTTCAACAGCATTGCTCTGACGATTGAAGGCTAATTTGTAAGCAGAACCGCTGACGCTAATTGCTGTCTGAATTGAATTATGGATGATTCTGCCCAAAAGGACGGTTGTAAAACCGAGTGTTCCAGCAGCCGTCCCTAAAAGAAGACCAAATCCACCTAAAATATATCGATTGGCAAAGCTTCGTTTGTCATTAACAAGTTTACCTTCATCCAATTCGTCCTCTTTATCCAGTGCGAGATTGGTCACTGCGGCAAAGCTAAGGATTGCGCTTTCTGCTGAATTTTTTATTATTCGGGCAGCAATAATTACGAGGAAAGATAAACTTCCGGCGATAGTACCCAGCACCAGCCCCGGAGCGCCAAACAGGAAGCGATCAACAAAGCGCCGTTCGGGTCGAAGATCGGGGAGAAGGGAATGGGCGTCCTCCTCTTCTTCCAATGCGAATTGGCTTATTTCAATAAAAACGGCAGCTGTTGTTTTGGCACTTTCAATAATTATCCGCCTGATGCTGCTGACGCCAATGGCCAATAGGGCGGCAAAGACACCAATGATAAGCCCCGGAAAGCCCAGAATGTATCGATGCAGAGCACTTCGGTGATCGTCTGATAATCCGCCCGACAATTGTTCATCGGAATGTCTTAGCTGATTGGCGCCGGAAATCGCAAGACCTCTAGTTGTTTGCCATGAGTTGCTGATAATTCGAGAAAAACCAATGGTGAGGAAGCCCACAGTGCCTAAAAAAACTCCAAATGGAATTCCCATCGCCCCTAATAAGTATTTTTGCGTCCAGGAACGATTGTCCTTTACCTCAATTTCGGAATCCAGAACCAGGTTGATTTCTGAAATGAAAATAGCTCGCGTGGTTTTAAAGGAATTACTAATAACCCGCCCAATACCGACAACTCCAAATCCAATGACTCCCGCCATTCCTCCAAGGAGGAGGCCCAAAGCCCCCAGGATATATTTCTGGGCAAAAGGGCGTTTGTCCTGGTTTAATCCCCATTCCTTAAACTCATCGTCTTCGTCAAGGGCCAGATTGACAACAGAAGCAAAGCTATGCGGAATCGTTTTAAAACTGTTGGTAACGCTGCGAGCAAGACCGATAATTCCGGCTGATACAAGGCCTAGTGCTGTGCCGAATAACAATCCTGGCAGGCCATAAACTACCCGATACCAGGGCATGCTGCCTTCGGGCGAAGGTAATTTTTTCTCTGGTATATCCAGAAGAGCCAGATTGGTTGCCCGGATGAAAAAACTGATGAGGAGCAGGCTTGAATTATAAATAAGCGGTGCAAGGGTTAATGCCAATATCCAGCTCACAATGGTTACCGGAATGATGGTTAGCGCAAGTTGACCCAAAATATTTAAGTCAGACGGCTTGGGAGGCGTTTTCCTGAGAATTTCCTGCTCAAATGGTGCGGTCTTTTGAGCAATCAGGTTGAAGTGTGCTCTAAATGTATCCCGGGTAAAATAAAAGCAAATTTCTCCAATTCGTTTCAATCCACTTAATACAACAAACAAAAAGTGACCCAGCGCGTGTGCAGCCTCAATCAGTAATTCAATCATCTTAGCCAGTCTGGTTAGTCGAGGACAGGCATATTGTATTTATTTTATAATTCTTAGTCAAATGATGTGCAAATTTGATATGAAATTTAACAATAAACTGTCATTGTAACTCCCCACGTCAGCCCGAGCGGAGTGCGTGCAACTGCAGGGAGATCCCTCGCTGTGCTCGGGATCTGATTTATCCCCACGAAAATGTATAAAAGAGTTGCAGGTTGGATGCCTTAGTGATCAAATAGGCATTTTTTACAGATGTAGATAGAAAATGTTT